>DASUXX010000018.1:0-7318 GCA_036377755.1 Gemmatimonadaceae bacterium | reverse complement strand
GCCTCCGAATCTTCTCGATAAGAATCGTGCGATGTCCCCTCGATATCAGCGAGGATTCTCACAAGGAGCAAGGTTCGACAAAGACGGCTATTGCACGTTTCCCTAGTGTGTGACATGGCTGCCTCAACCATTTAGAGTCACCGACTTGGTAAAACATTGTTTAGAAGGGCGCTTGTGAGTATACCCGAAATTGGCTCAAACCGACCACAGTGGCCGGATAGTGTGCCGTCGAGTCCGATATGTTCAGCAGAATGAAAGTACCTGTTGCCACTGCCAGGTGGTTCCTAATTCCGTATGCGGCGCTGGTCGCATGCTCCGAATCAGTCGCTCCCAGGGAGGTGGATTCAATACGACGAGGACCACCACTTCCCAAAGCGCCTTCGAAGCATGCTATGAAGCTGCCGCCGGTGGAGGTTTTCTTGGGAGCGACACCCGGTTCGAGGGTGCAGGTTGTAACATACCCAGACGAAGGCGTGCGCGCAGACATCTCCATTTCGGGGCTCGTAACGTTAACCAGCGACTCCCGCGCGTATCCAATCGCAGGTCCGATTAGCTTTAATCATCAGGGCATTCAGGTGCCTAATAACAATGGGTGCCTCCTCAATGGTGTACTCTCGTTTTCAAAAAGTGTTGGATCGGTAAACTCGTTTGGAGGGGGACCGCCGTGTCTCCAAAGTTCGCCGCGAGCGGACATAGCAGTGCAGGCCGTCGTCGCCGGTACAGGGACGGCGATACGCGGACTAATGCCAGTCGCAAACACGTGCGATGGCCCTTGCTGGTACGCGGTAGCAGGAGGCCAAAGCATAAAGATCACTCCTCCTGAAGCAGAGCTTGATTTCGGCGGAACGTACGCAGGTAAGCGTGCGCGAACCGTTTACGTTCCCCCCTTTGTCGACCCATCGCTCACTACGGTCAACGGCTATCATCAAATCATTTTTACAGACTCGACCTTAGCCCGTGGTATGCCACTTCGCAACTTCGGTCATTCGTGGACGTTTGCTGACCCAGCTGATCCTGGACACTCATATTGGAAGAAGACATCAAATACATGCTACGCGGGCAATCTGATCTGCTGGGTGAATGTAAAAGAGAGTGGCATCATGACCTCCACGACGCGCGTGAACGGAGTCGACCATACTGATTCTGCAGCGGTTGAGTGCAAGGTCGGAGCGGCCGGCGACAGCCTTTTGGACGCTTGGGAGCCGAGAGCGGCCATGAAGCAGATAAATGCTCTCGGTGACGGAACGAACCCGAACCCACTGGTCAGGACCGAACGAGATCTCTTGATCGCACGAGACAACCAGACGGGGCAGATGGTTACCTCGCCGATCGACCTTAACTGGACGAATCAATGCCATTCTGGATTTAATCCGAAGGACCCCCAAAGCCCGGGATTTCAGGGATATACAATCCTCGCATACGTTCACACGCATCCTCAGTACTTGGGTGAGCAATTTCCGTGTCCGGGCGGTACGAGTGCGACCGGTGAAACCGGCGGAAGTGATGACGACTGGACCATGATGCAAACTCTCAACTCGCCTCCGAGCAGGCCGAGTGGGAATCCACCGATTGTGATGTATGTGATGGCTAATGACTACATCTATAAAATGGATCCGAATCTGGGGAGAGGCCCGGATCAAGTTCCTATCGCTCGATGGGATAAGGGCAGATGTAAGTGGGCGCAATCAATATTCGGGGGTTAGGGCGACATGACAGCAACAATTCGAGTTTTGATATTCAGTTTCGCAACAGCGACGATATTCTCAGCGCGCCCCGCTGCGGCGCTCTCATGCAGCGTACCGTCAAACGCAAGTACGGGGATACTGGCGAAATACAAGTGGCTTGCCACGACGACCGATCCCGTCGTTGTCGCACATCGGCAGGCAAAAGGCCTCTTCGCACTTGCCGCGACAGAAGTGACGTTAGTCACAGATAGCGTCGTTTGCCGGCAGGCCGTCAGCGCGTACAACGGGGCCTTGGCTCCTGATTCGATAACTACAACTCAACTGCACGTGATTAGGTTCGGGCCTACAAGATATGTGGTTTTCGATGAGCTGAGAAAAGCTGGTGAATGGATAATCAGCTTTGTATTCACGTCGAGTTTCGCCCAGGTCCTCAGCCGCGGGTCGGAATAACCAGACTTTCGCGAGGCGATCCTCTTCGTTCAGTGGAGTTAGGAAGTTCAAAATGTCGTTATGGATATTCGACTACTCCCTACACCTCCAAATAGAATCGGGCCTCTTTACTATCTCACCAGCTTATAGACTTTCCCGTTCGCGGATGCGAGGTAGAGCTCCCCTGAGTTGTCGACCCCAAAGGATGTGATAAATTCGGGCAATCCTAGCTCCCACTGCCTCCGATCCGTCGCCCCACTATCGTACTTGAACGACCGAACCCAGCCGGCACAGTAATCCGCGTAGAAATACGTGCCTGCAAGCTCGGGGATCGCTGATCCTCTATATACAAACCCGCCTGTAATCGAGCATTGACCAGCATCATGATTGTACTCGAGCACCGGCAGTTGAAAGTTTGCCTTGTTGCACGACGACGACTGATAGCAGTTCGATCCTTCAGTGACATTCCATCCGTAGTTCACGCCTGCGCGATTGGCAGCTACAACGTTCACTTCCTCGGTAACATCCTGACCGACATCGGCAACGTAGAGATTTCCGGACGAGGGATCGAACGCATAGCGCCACGGATTTCTGAGGCCAATTGCCCAGATCTCACCGCGTGCATCGGTTCGGCCAGCTAATGGATTACCTGACGGGATCGAGTACGGATCACCGCTGTTTACATCGATTCTGAGAATCTTGCCAAGCAGTGTGTTCTGATTCTGCCCGTTGAGATCGGGATCGCCGCCTCCACCTCCATCACCTGTGCCTAGGTAAAGCATTCCATCGGGCCCGAACGTCGCGAGCCCGCCGTTGTGATTCGATCGCGGATGCTGAATGGTCAGAATGACCTTGGCACTCGCAGCGTTGGCCTGATTCCGATTCGACGACACGGTGAACCGCTCGACTCGAATCTCACCGCTCGTGCCCGTGAAGTAGACGTAGAAGAATCCGTTGGTACTGTACTGCGGATGGAACGCGACACTGAGCAAGCCTCGTTCGCCGCCACTCGACACTCGACTCGTGATATCCAGAAACGGCGTGGCGAGCAAAGACCCATTCTCGATCACACGAATCCGACCCGGCTGCTCGACTACAAACAGTCTTGAATCACCTGGAGGCGCTGCGACATAGACGGGATTGTTCAGACCGCTCGCAACTTCCTGAACCTTGAGCGTGAAATCTGCAGGAAGCGGAGTAGGCTCAGTGTTCTCGGTTCCGCCGTTGCATGCCGCGAAAGAGAGTACGAGCGCGAGCTTCTTCATCAATGCTGGTACACGCATCTACTGCGCCGGTTCATCAGCTCGTGTTTTGACCGCCGAGCACGCCGACAAGAACAAGTGAATAACAAACAAAACAAAATAAAAGAGACCCGCTCCAGATCTGGGCCGGGTCTCTTGTTTTTCTCGGCGTGCTCGGCGCGCTCGGCGGTTAAAAACCCGGATTATTCTTCGAGTGCCGCTTCGTACTCTTCCTCGATACCACGATCGAGATGAGTGTGACCCGAGAGAACACGCGCACAGGTATTCCATCTCAGGATCGCGTCATCGTTACCAGACGGCCGCAGCTCGATCGCCTTCTCGTAGTGGCGCATCGCTTCCTTCAGCGATTCCACAGCCATTCCACCCGAGCCCATCCCTGAGTCGCCGAGGAGCGAATGCCCGCGTCGCTCAGCGATCATTCCGGAGTAATACGTGCGCTGATACTCGTCAGTTATTCGCGACAGGTACTCCTTCGCTCTCTTCACTCCCGACGCCGCCACTCCACTATGGAGATCGGTAAGTGCAAGAACCAGCATTACAAGAACCTGCTGGTTGTCAGGGTCGATCTCGAGAATGTCGAGGCAGATACTCTCCGCCGCCCACGATTGATTCAACAATCGATAGCGCTCGGCCTTCTGGATCGCGCGCGGGATCGCGTCGCGTGAAATCGGTTTCAGCTCGTACATGATGTCACCCTGCTATTTGGACTTCCTTCTGAAGATACGCACCAGCGCACGCAATGGGTCGTAATGCTCGTCCACAACGCGCTCCTTGAGAGGAATGATCGCATTATCCGTGATCTTGATTCCCTCAGGACAGACCTTCGTGCAGCACTTGGTGATGTTGCAGTAGCCAATGCCATGAAGATCCTTCAGCTCTTCGGTTCGATTCACCGTGTCGAGCGGATGCATCTCGAGCGCTGCAGCAAATGTCAGAAAGCGTGGACCGATGAACTCGTCGTGCTTTCGATGATCACGGAGCACGTGACATACGTCCTGACATAAATAGCACTCGATGCACTTTCGGAATTCCTGCACGCGATCGACGTCCGCCTGCGACATGCGCCACGTTCCATCCTCCGCATCAGGCGGGCGCGGCGTGAACTTTTTGATCTTCTTCTTGACCTCGAAGTTCCACGACACGTCTGTCACAAGATCCCGTATCGGTGGGAAAGTACGCATGGGCTCGACAGTCACCGGCTCGTCGAGATCGAGATCGCTGAGCCGCGTCATGCACATCAGCTTCGGCATTCCGTTGATCTCGGCCGAGCACGAGCCGCACTTCCCTGCCTTGCAGTTCCATCTCACAGCGAGATCGTTTGCGCTCTCAGCCTGTATCTGGTGAATGGCATCGAGCACCACCATTCCTTCGGATACCGACGTCGTATAGCTCTCGAGGCGCCCATCCGTTCCCTCACCGCGCCACACTTTGAACGTCGCCTTGCGAGCCTCACCGCCTGCGCTCGCATTGCTCCGTTCCGCAGCGCGCTGGCCGCTTTCGACGATCTCGCGCGACAATCCCGTAGTCATCGCTACTTGTTCTCCTCGATGATCTGTTTGAGATCATCGCGCATTTCGACAATCGGCTTTCGCTCCACGACCATCGCACCGTCGTCACCGCGCCGCACAACGGTGTTAAATGTCGCATACGCTGGATCCTTGTCCGGATAGTCATCGCGGAAATGTCCGCCGCGGCTTTCCTTGCGCTCGATCGCCGAGCGGGTCACTGCTTCTGCAACTGTGAGAAGATTCTGAAGATCGAGAGCAGTGTGCCACCCGGGATTGTATTCCCGGTTTCCCGGAACCGACACACGCGCTGCGCGCTGTCTCAGGCCACTGAGTCCATCGAGTGCCTGCTGCATCTCCTCTTCACGGCGCACGATGCCCACGAGCTCCTGCATCATCTCCTGAAGTGCGTGCTGAACCTGATACGGACCCTCTGACGAAGGTCCGCTCGCATTACGGCCGAATGGCTCGAGTGCTTTCGCTGCAACCTGGTCGACCATCTCATCCACCACGTTCACGGCACCAGTCGACCCTGCATACTGAGCAGCATGCTCGCCGGCAAGTTTTCCGAATACGAGAAGATCCGACAGCGAATTGCCGCCGAGCCGGTTGGCGCCGTGCAGCCCGGCAGCGGACTCTCCTGCCGCGAACAGTCCGGGGACAGTCGACATCTGCGTATCACCATCCACGCTGATGCCGCCCATCACATAGTGAGTCGTCGGACCGACTTCCATCGGCTCGGTGGTGATGTCGATATCAGCGAGCTGCTTGAACTGATGATACATGCTCGGGAGCTTCTTCCTGATGTGATCCGGAGCATTCGAGATCTTCGACTTGATCCAGGAGATATCGAGAAAGACTCCGCCGTGAGGACTTCCACGTCCTTCGCGCACTTCGCGCATGATGCAGCGCGCAACGTGATCGCGCGTCAGCAGCTCAGGAGGACGGCGCGCATTCTTGTCGCCCTGCACATAACGCCATCCTTCTTCTTCGTTGTCAGCGGTCTGTGATCGATAGTTGTCGGGAATGTCGTCGAACATGAATCGGCGACCATCCTTGTTCACGAGAATCCCACCCTCACCGCGCACCCCTTCGGTGACGAGAATTCCGCGAACACTCGGCGGCCACACCATTCCCGTGGGATGGAACTGCACGAACTCCATATCCTGCAACGCAGCGCCCGCGCGATACGCGAGGGATTGGCCATCGCCAGTGTATTCCCAGCTGTTGCTCGTCACGTGAAATGCGCGGCCGATACCGCCCGTGCACAGCACGATCGCTTTCGCGGCAAAGAGCTTGAACCGTCCGCGCTCCCGATCGTACGCGAGTGCGCCAGCGACTCGATTGCCATCCTTGAACAGCTCGATGACTGTGCATTCCATGTGCACATCGATGTTGAGATGAATCGCGTGGTCCTGCAGCGTGCGAATCATCTCGAGGCCTGTTCGATCGCCTACGTGCGCAAGACGCGGATACTTGTGACCGCCGAAGTTTCTCTGAAGAATGCGGCCATCGGGCGTGCGATCGAACACTGCGCCCCATGCCTCGAGCTCGCGCACTCGATCGGGCGCTTCCTTCGCATGACGCTCGGCCATTCTCCAGTTGTTCATGTACTGCCCGCCGCGCATGGTGTCTGCGAAATGCACTTTCCAGTTGTCGCGATCGTCGACGTTCGCGAGCGCCGCGGCAACACCACCCTCCGCCATCACAGTGTGTGCCTTGCCGAGCAGTGATTTGCAGACGAGTCCAACGCGAGCGCCGGCGTTTGCAGCTTCAATCGCAGCACGAAGACCGGCACCGCCTGCACCAACGACGAGCACATCGTGTGTATGTGATTCGTACTGCGCCATCTAGAACAACCTGAAATCAGTCCACACGCCCATCGAGAGCATGCGCACGTAGATGTCGCAGAACGCCACCATGAAGAGGCTGCACCACGCCCAGTTCATGTGACCGCGGTTGAGGCAGCTTGCGCAGTCATACGCCTTCTTCCGCACGGGCGCTCGTGAAAGCCTGTCGAGATAGCCACCCACGAGATGCCGGAATGAATGGCAGCCGAGTGTATAGCCGCCGAGGAGAATGACATTCGCGGTCAGAAGGATGGTGCCGAGGCCGATGCCGAAATGTTCCTGGCCTGTCGATGGATCTGTGAACCACATCGCTTTCCACGCATCGTGTGCGAGGAAAACCAGGAACAGCAGCGCGAAGTAGAGGAAGTAACGATGAACGTTCTGGATGATCAGCGGAAACGATCTTTCTCCACGATATCCTTTGCGCGGCTCACCTACAGCGCAGCTCGGCGGATCAGACCAGAATGCCTTGTAGTAGGCGCCGCGATAGTAGTAGCAGGTGAAACGAAATCCTGCTGGGAAAGGCAGGATGATTAATGCAGGCGAGAATGGAAGCAATGTCGGCCACCATGAAGGCTTGGGGCCGA
>DASUXX010000017.1:0-12610 GCA_036377755.1 Gemmatimonadaceae bacterium | reverse complement strand
GAAGATTCAGGAAGTCGTGAAGAAATTCTTCGGCAAGGATCCCAACCGCGGCGTCAATCCGGACGAAGTCGTTGCCATCGGTGCCGCCGTACAGGGTGCGGTTCTCACTGGTGAGCAGAAGGACGTCCTGCTTCTCGACGTCACTCCGCTTTCGCTCGGCATCGAGACACTCGGCGGAGTCACCACCGTGCTCATCCCGCGCAACACGACTATCCCCACCAAGAAGAGCGAAACCTTCTCGACGGCTGATGACAATCAGACCACGGTGGAGATCCACGTTCTTCAGGGAGAACGTGAGCTTGCGACTTACAACAAGACAATCGGCAAGTTCCAGCTGACGGGTATTCCGCCCGCACCGCGTGGAATGCCGCAGGTAGAAGTCACGTTCGATATCGATGCAAACGGCATCCTGCACGTTACGGCGCGCGACAAGGCGACCGGCAAGGAGCAGAAGATCCGCATCGAAGCTTCGAGCGGACTCTCCGATGCAGAGATCGACCGCATGGTCAAGGACGCCGAGAAGAACGCTCAGGCGGACAAGGCTCAGCGCGAGAACATCGATGCGCGGAACAGACTCGACTCCATGACGTATGAAGTAGAGAAGAACGTGAAGGAGTGGGGCGACAAGGTGAGCCCCGACATCAAGGGCCGGATCGATTCAGCGATCGAGCGCGCGAGAAAGGCACTGCGCGGCGACGACATGAACGAGATCCGCTCCGCTCAGGAGGAGCTGACGAAGGTATTCAGCGAAGCAGGACAGTCGTTCTATCAGCAGCAGGCGCAGGACGCGCCGGCAGCGGCAGGCGATGCTGCCCAGGGCCAGCCGTCTGGCGATGGCGCACCGCAAGGTTCGACCGACGATGTCGTCGAAGCGGACTACGAGATTGTCGACGACAAGAAGTAAGGAGTAAATCGGGCGCCGGCCGCAACCCACAGGTAGCGGCCGGTGTCTTATTTTGGGATTAGAAAAATTGAGAGAGGTTACGGAGTTTATGTCTTCACTTTCGTCGCGGGCCCGGTGGATCGCGGTAGTCGTTGCCGCATTCATAGGCGGGCTCATCATCGCATCGGGTGGCCTCAGTCTCTCGAAGCTCGGCTTCGCCCAGAGCAAGCCCGACGCGCAATCAGTCGCACCTCTCGTCCAGGCGAGCAATGCCTTTGTCGAGATTGCGGATCACGTCACTCCCGCGGTTGTCTCGATCTCGGTTGAATCACGGCCGACCGGCACCACGAGACGGCTTCCGAACGGATTAGAGGTTCCTCGTGGATTCGAGGATTTCTTCAACCAGCAGCAGGGCCCGCAGGTCGAGACGGGCGCAGGCTCGGGATTCATAGTTACGAAGGATGGTTACATCCTTACGAACAATCACGTCGTGACGAACAGCGACAGAACGACCATTGCTGACCGCGTCACGGTGCAGATGCTCGACAACCGCGTGTACAAGGCACGCGTTGTCGGAAACGATCCAACTACTGACGTCGCTGTTCTCAAGATCGATGGCAACAACTTCCCCACCCTTCCACTCGGCAACGACAACAACGCGCGAGTCGGAGAATGGGTTCTCGCAATCGGCAATCCGCTCGGATTCGATTTCACTGTGACTGCCGGAATCATCAGCGCGAAGGGACGCAGCCTGAACGGCCTGCTTCGCCGTCGCGGTGACAATGGCAATTACGAGATTACCGATCTCATTCAGACCGACGCTGCGATCAACCCCGGCAACTCAGGTGGTCCGCTCGTAAATCAGCGCGGTGAAGTCATCGGGATCACGAGTGCGATCGCAAGTCCGACAGGTGTCAACGCAGGTTACGGCTTCGCCATTCCAATCACGCTCGCCAAGAAGGTGATGGAAGACATCGTCAAGCACGGCAAGGTTCGTGTTGGTGTTCTTGGAATCCTCATTCGTGAAGTGACGCCTGAGGACGCAGCTGTCGCCGGCATGAAGGAGATTCGCGGCGCGAAGGTCGACGGGTTCAATCCGGTCAACAACAGCGGCGCCGAGCGCGCGGGCATGCAGGCGGGTGACGTGATCATTACCGCTGATGGTCAGCCGGTCGATCGCGTGAGCACGCTGCAGCGCATCGTTCGCAATCACGCGCCAGGTGAGAAGGTCAAGCTCGAGGTGATGCGTTACGGCCAGAAGAAAACTTTCGACGTGACACTGACGGAGCTCACTGAGACAGCGCGTGTAACTCCGACGTCGAATACCAGCTCGCCGTCGAATGCGCCTTCCGCGGGAACGGTTACGAACACCGACCTTGGAATTTCAATCCAGAATCTTCCCGCCGAGATTGCGCAGCGCGCGTCTGTCGAGCCGAGTCGTCGTGGAGTGCTCGTGACGGATGTTGTTCCACTTGGTCCATCGTACAACAAGCTGCTGGAGGATCAGGACGTGATTTTCGAAGTACTGTATCCTCAGCCGAAGCGCGAAATCCGCAGCGTTGCGGATTTGCAGAGTGTACTCGGCAAGCTGAAAGCTGGGGACTACATCTCGCTGAATGTGCACGGTTTGCAGCAGGGTGCCGGTGACCGGGTGGTCAACATTCGCATTGGCGGCTAAGCGCTCGATCGCAGGCATGAAGGAGGGACGCTCTCGAGCGTCCCTTTTTTCATACATTATCTCGTATGCATCACGCCTTCATTGAACCGGAATGATCAATCGAGACCGCATAGTCGTCGTGAAGGCGAACGGAACTGTCCTGGGTGAGACATCGGCGACCATCACTGACGATCTGATCGTCATCAAGAACGTCGCTCCTCAATTGATTGAAGGCGATACCATCATCCATCGCACGGATGGTGGCAGCGACGTTTATTACCGCATTATCGAAGCAATCTACTATGCGGGGACGGGCGCGCATTATCAGCTGAGGGTCGAGCGTTTCGAACCCTGATTCCCCGCTAGTGTTTTACGAGATAACGGTCTGAAAGGGCTTTCCCCTCACTCGTCCGATTCATTGCATTCAGCAGCGCGACATAGTCCGTCACAGTTTCGGTAAGGCTGGGATTGCCCGGCTTGAATGCACGCTGCCGGATATCGAGAGCGCGCTGATACGCCGCTTCCGCATCTTTATAGTGTTTGCCATCACGCAGCACGCCGGCTAGCGCGTTGAGTGTGACAGCGATGCTCGGGTCCGAATGTTCGAGACGCGCCTCCTTGATCGTCAGAGCACGCCGCAAAATCGTGTCGGCTTCGTCGAAGCGCTTCAGCTTCCAGTAAGTCTCGCCAATGTTGTTGAGGATCGAAGCCATGTTGGGATGCATTGGATCGAGCGTTTGTTCGTAGATACGTCTGGTTCTTTCATACAGGACGAGTGCATCGTCATAACGGTTTTGCGACCACAGCAGGCCGCCGAGATTGTTCATGAGTGGTGCAAGATCCGGATGATCGGGACCAAGTAATCTCTCCCGCATGGAGAAGCTGCGCCGCATGACAGGCTCGGCCTTATCGAAATCACCTTTCGCCCAGTAGACAATTCCAAGTCCGCCAAAGTCGCGCGCGAGTGAAGACAAGCTGTCCGGAGATTTCTCGTCGATTGCGATAGCGCGCTTGTAGAACGCTTCTGCTTCATCGGTGCGCTGCTGCCTGAAGCGAAGCGCACCGATACCAGCCAGCACTTCCGCTGTTGAAGTATCCGCCGGTCCTGCAGTCGCCTGGCGAATTGCGAGGGCGCGCGAGAAATGCTCATCCGCCGCGTCGAAGTCGCCAAATAGCATCTTCGCACGCGCTATCGCTGATTCGGCTTCTGCAACAGAAGGATCGTTTGGTCCGAGTGCACGCGTGCGAAGCTTGAGGGCGCGATCGAATTGCGTGCTCGCGGCCTCGTACAATCCAAGCTCTGTGTACGCGGAACCGATCGTATACATCATCTTTGCCTGAAGAACGGGCTGCTGCGCGAGAATCAGCTCTGATCTTTTTGCACCACGGCTCAGCAGCTCGACTGCGGTAATCTGATCCGGCCGCGTTCCTTCGTTGCGATCGACTTTGAACACGTCGACCATGAAGTTGCTCACCTGCTGTGCGGTTGCCGCTTCAGTCGCTGCCTTTTTCTCCGCGCGTGTGGCACGAAGCATCCCGGCGACCGCGAAAGCCGTGCTGAGCATGAGCGTTATTGCGGCCGCAGTCGCGAATCCAACTGCAACGCGATTTCGCCGGATGAATTTTCCGAGTCGATATGAAAGAGTCGGCGGCCGCGCGGTGACCGTCTGGTGATTGATGAATCTCTCTATATCCGCGACGAGACCTGACGCAGTCTCATAGCGCCGCGACCTGTCGGGCTCGAGGGCCTTCATCACTATCCAGTCCAGATCTCCCTTCAGCTCCCGATGCAGATGCTCGGCACTGGTGCGGCGGGCTTCTGCAACTGGCTCGCGATACTCGCCAAGTGAGTCGAATCGCGCGCTGGGGAGGGGCGGGATCGAGTCGCCGGATGCGAGACGGAAAATGAACGCGTGCATTCCGTTCTCTGATGGATCAATCGGCAGTCTGCCAACGAGGAGCAGATACATCATCACGCCGATCGAATAGATGTCGCTGCGCGTGTCGACATCCATTCCGGATGATTCCGCCTGCTCGGGACTCATGTAGGCCGCTGTGCCGACGGGAGCACCTGCAACGGTCACGAACGTTTTATCGGTGAGGTGGAGGCCAAGCGCTTTCGCAATACCGAAGTCGATGACCTTCGGCTGCGGCTTGCCATCCTGTTCCATCACGAGAACGTTGGACGGCTTGAGATCGCGGTGAATCACGCCTTTCTGGTGGGCATGCTGTACCGCGTGACATACTGCGATTATCAGCTCGAGTCTCGCGCGGGTCGAGAGCTTTCGCGCGTCGCAGAACTCGTCTATCGGGAGTCCGCGCACGAGCTCCATCGCGAAGTACGGCTCCCCGGCGGGAGTTTCTCCAGCTGCGAATACGGTCGCAATGCCGGGGTGATCCATCAGCGCGAGCGCCTGGCGCTCGGCGTCGAAGCGAGCTTTTACTTCGTCTGACCGGAGGCCCCCGCGAACGACCTTGAGCGCTACGTTGCGGCGGACCGGACCAGTTTCCGCCGCTTCGTAGACAACTCCCATACCGCCCTCGCCAAGCACGCGGAGGATCCTGTATGGGCCGATCTGTTCGCGAAGACCTGTCAGAATCTCACTTCCTTTCGCGCTGTCTGGTTCGCTGCATGGTACTGCTTTCGGCTGTTACTGCCTTTGAATCTTGGTCGGAATGATCATGTCCGGATCGAGTATGACCGTATCCTGCTCGGTCCCATTCACACACACTCCGTAGACGACGTACTTGTAGGTGCCGATATCTACGACCGGCTTGAAATTCTTCACGGTCGTATCGCCCTTGACATCGATCCTGTTCGTATCGAACGGCCAGTGGTTGGGATCTTTCGGAACGATCCAGACTGCGTTTTGTGGAGCACGAAATTTTACGCCACTCGCCTCTGTCACCTCGCGAACCCGCCACGGAACGACGCTGATGTTCGCGCCCCCGTTGGAACAACTGAAAATGATCGTTGCCTGGTTGGTCGGGACTACAGGAGGTGGGGGCGGCGGAGGCGGGTTGACAGCGGTATCTGGCCCGCCGTCTTTCGCCTTACCGCATGCAGCGATGAGACAGACGCCGACCATCGATGACATCAGTGCGATCCTGCGCATGGTGCTCTCCGTTGCGGGGAGCATACAGTGCGGCGGAACCGTTGTATTCGCAAGCGGCAACAGGGCCGCGTTGCCCTAGGTATTCGACATCGCGGGATTAATTTCCTTTTTGTTATTGCGAGAGTGGCGGAACTGGTAGACGCGCTGGACTTAGGATCCAGTGGAGCAATCCGTGGGGGTTCGAGTCCCCCCTTTCGCATGTTATTTATTTATCTGGGGTAGCCGGCCTTTCGATCCTGTGCAGCGACCTGGTCGCCACTCGCGTGTCATCTGTGGCTGGACGCCGCAGACGAAATAGGCAGCCGAATCCAACGGGCCAACCATGCATCATAGAAGTTCGTTGATCATGACCATTGCGCTGCTTGCGAGCGCGATTATCTCATGCGATGAAAATCCCGCATCTCCCTCGGAGACTGTTCCCGCCAGCATCGACGCCGCATCGCCTGTTGAGCAGCTCGCGGTTGCCGGAACCGCAGTTGTCGATCTTCCCAGCGTTTTAGTAAGCGATGCCGAAGGCAACGCTGCGGTCGGTGTTCCTGTCATTTTCGCAATCACTGAGGGCAACGGCACACTCACAGGAGCAAGCACCACCACCGACGCGGGTGGCCGCGCGACGGTCGGAGGCTGGACAACGGGGGCAACGCCTGGAACTAACACGTTGAAAGCCACGGTGGCCGATCTTCCGCAACTCAGCTTTCACGCGACCACTGTGAAATCAGGTACCGCTTTCAAAACGGTCCTGACCGGAACGGACTTTAGCTGCGGCGTTACAGTAAGTCGCGCTGGATATTGTTGGGGCAATGGCGCCTACGGCAGTCTGGGTGCGGGGAAAACTCCAACGCTCACAGATCGGCCCGTTCCGATAAGTGGCGGCGTCATCTTTCAAATGCTTGATCTCAATTTCCGTCGTGCCTGTGGGTTGAATGAGAAAGGCCTGGCGTTTTGCTGGGGATACACCCGCCAGATCGGCACAGCCGGTACTGAAACAATAATGGAGCCGTCGCCTGTTGGCGGAGAGCTCAGGTTTACTCAGATAGCCACGGGAGAAGATCACGCCTGCGGTTTAACCGACGCGGGAAAAGCATTTTGCTGGGGCTCGAATGCTTCTGGTCAGCTGGGTGATGGTACGGCAATCGATCACTCTGACCCCGTAGCAGTGACGGGAGGATTGACCTTCAAGACTCTTGCTTCAGGCTACGCACACACGTGCGGCCTCGCAGTTTCCGGGGGGGCTTATTGCTGGGGCGACAACGGCTCCGGTCAGATTGGAGATGGGTCAAGTGTACAGCGGTTAAGCCCCGTCGCTGTATCAGGCGGCCTTCAGTTTCAGAGCATCTCCGGGGGACTTGGATACACGTGTGCTATCGCTTTGAACGGCGCAGCCTATTGCTGGGGACGAAATGACGGCCCCGGGAACCTGGGAGATGGGACTACCGCTGCGAAATCGACTCCGACCGCTGTCGTCGGTGGACTGACGTTCAACTTGATAGCGGCAGGAGCGCGCTCTACTTGCGGGCTGGCTATCGATGGCTCGGCTTATTGTTGGGGTTCTAACGCACAAGGAAAGCTCGGCGACGGAACGATCGTCGATCGGCTTGTTCCTGCTCCCGCCGCAAGCGCATTGAAATTTCGAACCATAGCGACAAGCGCTACGCATACATGCGGAGTCGCGCTGACCTTCGAGACATACTGCTGGGGAGACAACTTTGATGGCGCGCTTGGCAATGGTACCAATACAAATCCGCGTGCAAACCCCAATCCAGTTGCAGTGCTCACACCCTAGTCCCGGCACGTAGAAGACATTTCTTCAACACCTGTCTAGACCGCATCACACTGGCGCGAGCTTACGCCGATTGGCGGGCCGCCACCGGAGCAGCGACACGAAGAAGAGGCCAATCGCCGCGCCTGCAACGTTCAAAATTGAATCGTTGATATCAGCCGCCCGATAACTCCCCCACGCGCTCGACAGGTATTGCGCGATCTCGATGCTCAGCGAGAGACCAGCTGCAATCAGCAGCGCCTGTCCGAAGCGAAGGCGCCGCCACAAGAGCGGAAGCAGAAACCCGAGCGGGAAGAAAAGCAGGAAGTTGCCTCGGGCATTGTGAACACAGAACGCCTGCGCGGTTGAACCTTGCGGCAGACTTGGCGATGAACATGTCAGAGATGCAAGGCTGGGACGAAGGTCGATTCCTCCCCTGCCCTCTGATATCAAACGCGAGCTTCGGTTTGGACTCAGTGTTACCGCAACAATTCCGCTGACATATAACACAGCGACCACAAGAAGTATTTCGCGCGAAAACGAGGTCGAGCTGCGGCGCATCCAGTAACGAATGAATCGAAACAGGAGCCAGCACGGAACCGTGATGACACACACGGCGAAAATTGGCTCGAGAAAACTGCGATACGGCAGAAATGAATAGTAAATCTCTCGAAGCATCTGCAGCTCTCCACTTTATGGAACGCCGGCTCACTAATAGTGGCATACGCAAGAACGCGCTGCAGGATTCAATGCACGATTGAATCACTGCTGCGCCGCTTCTAGGTTTCCGGCTCCATTAGCCCTGACCTGGAGATGTAACGCATGCAGCATCGCTTCACCGTGCGGAATCATGCACTCGCAGCACTCGCCTTCGCATCGATCGCGTGCTCGGAATCGAGTGGCACAGAAGGAATTACCGGATCGCCGTCCAACGCCGAGAGCAAGCCTGTACTCATGGGCAACTTCGCGATCAACACTGGTAACGTCACCACCAACCAGGACGGCGCGTCGAAGAATGCAATCGACGACTACGTTCTTCCGTCGCAGCTTCCAGGCGTGAACTTCGAAGTGTTCACGATTCATCTCTATGCGCCGGTTGCCAATGACGTGTCCACAACCGTGAGCAACGTGCGAGTCACTGTCGGCCGCACCGATGGATCGCGCACCGGCAACATCTTCCAGAGCGGCGAATTTGTGCAGCGCACATCTGTGAATGGACAGGAGTATGCTGTCTATCGCCTTAATGGCTTCTACAATCTCCAGCCGACATTGACCAGGGCGAATTTCGCAAATGTCGCTTTCGAGCTGGCCCTCACGTATCAGGACAGCAACGGCAACAAGCTCGCAGAGAGAGCAGTAACTCTCTCGGTGTACCAGCGGCAGTAAGCGTCGGTCTAACCCACTCAATGTCCGCTGGATTACAAAGCGCCCTGAATGTTCGGGGCGCTTTTTCGTTATCCGTTCCATGGCATTTCAATTGCCTTTCATCTCCGCAAATCAGAAACTCTGGAGCGGAGCGATTTATATGGATATGGAAACCCTGAAAGACCTTTATGTCGAAGAGCTGAAGGACCTGTACAGCGCTGAAAAGCAGATCATCAAAGGCCTTACCAAGATGTCGAAGGCCGCGAGCCATCCCGAGCTCAAGCAGGCATTCACCCGTCATGCTCAAATGACCGAGAAGCACGTCGAGCGCCTCGAGCGCATCTGCGCCGATCTCGAAGTGAGCCCCCGCGGAAAGAAGTGCGTTGGAATGGAAGGCCTCATTGAAGAAGCGAGCGATCTCATCAAGGAAAAACCCGAGCCCGACGTTCTCGACGCTGGACTCATCGCTGCCGCGCAGCACGTCGAGCACTATGAGATGGCCGGCTACGGATGCGTCCGCACGTACGCGCGCCAGCTCGGATATGAAGACCAGGCCGACCTGCTGCAGACTACGCTCGACGAAGAAGGCGATACTGACAAGCTTCTGACGCAGATTGCCGAGACGTCGATCAACCTCGAGGCAGAGCGCGCAGACTGACGCTCGCTACAACAGTCGATCTACTCGGGTAATGCAGTCCGGCGAGTCATTCGCCGGACTGTTTACGTATCGGCTCACTTCATGGCACTGAAGATCGTCGTTCTCATACGCAGAAAGAAGAGAAAGAGCATCGCGCACGGAAGTTTTCGAATTGAGCCACATATCTGCCGCTGAATCCGGGAAAATCACAGGAACGCGGTGATGGAACTGCGACATCCGCGGCCCTGCCTGGGTGGTGATGATGGTGCATGTGTCGAGCGGAGCTCCGTTCCCGCTCCATCTATCCCAAAGCCCTGCCATGACGAACGGCTTGTTCCCGGTCATGTGAAAAAACCAGGGCACGCGTGATTTGCCTGTGCCCGTCCACTCGTAGTAACCATCGGCTAGAACCAGGCATCGCCGCGATCTCAACGGAATCTCCCATGAAGGACGGTCTGCGAGTGACTCAGCCCGGGCGTTGATGTTGCGCGCTCCATTCGATGCATCGCGCGCCCATGACGGTATCAATCCCCAGCGTATTCCTCGCGCCGCGGGCGCGCCGTCATCATCGATCAGGATGATGAACTGCTCCTGAGTCGGGCAGATGTTGTATCGAGGAGTGAATCCGGGGATGACCGGAGGGAGGTTGTACCGCTCGAGGATGCTTACCGGAGCGTCATGGAGCGAGGAGCGTCCGCACATTGCGCTAACCTACTTCTCTGGCCCGAATCGCGCAGTACCTCCGGGCGACCCGAACGTGAGATTGAAATGGCGAAGTGCGAGGTTTGCGGCAACAATTACGACAAGTCCTTCACCGTGACGATGAATGGCGACTCTCACACCTTCGATTCGTTCGAATGCGCCATTCACGCGCTCGCCCCGACGTGCAGTCATTGCGGGTGCCGGATCATCGGACACGGCGTCGAGAGCAGCGGCACATACTATTGTTGTGCGTCATGCGCGTCGATGTCAGGCGTAAAGGGCCTCGAAGACCGCGTTTAAGGAGTAGTGTCCCCCCGGTTATATTTGATGCCATGAACATCGAAATAACCAAGAACGAGGGAACCGGAGTCGATCGTCACGTTCAGATCTCCGTACCCGTCGAGACTGTAAAAGACGCTGAAGAGAAAGCGGCGCGCCGCTACGCCTCATCCGTGAGGCTGCCAGGCTTTCGCCCCGGTAAAGCTCCGGCAAACATGGTTCGCAAGAAATTCGCGGACGCAATCCGCCAGGAAGCGCTCGAGGCTCTGGTCCGCGATGCCTACCAGGAGGTAGTCGAAAAGCAGGACCTGAAAATCGCGTCACAGCCCCACGTGCACGACCTCAAGTTCGAGGAAGGAAAGCCGCTGACATTCGAGCTGCACTTCGAGGTGAGGCCGACCCTCGATCTCGCACGAACATCGGGTTTTCGCGTTACGAAGCGCAACGTCGTCGTGACCAACGAGATGGTGCGCGACCAGATCGAATCGATCCGCGACCAGCGCGCCGCATGGGCGCCCGTCGAAGGCAAGCCGATGCCGGGCGATATGGTGAATGTCGAGATCTCCACAGGTGATGACACCAGCGGAGAAGCGCGCTCATATCCGCTCGTACTCGGCACAGGCCAGGCAATCTCTGGAATCGAAGAGCTGATCATGGAGGCTGAGCCCGGCCAGACAGTCGAGCGGCCTGTCAAATGGCCCGACGATTTTCCGGATGAATCACAGCGTGGTCAGACCAAGACCGTAAAAGTCCGCCTGCAGGACGTGAAGCGTAAATCGGCGCCCGACCTCGACGATGCATTCGCGCGTGAAGTCGGTGATTTCGATTCGCTTGCCGCACTCGAAGCAGCTGTGCGCCAGGATCTCGACGAGCACGCAAAGCGTGATGTCGAAGCTGAAGTGCGCCAGAAGCTCGTAGATGAGATCATCGGAGCGAATCCGTTCGACGTTCCGCCGAGCTGGGTGCGCCAGTTTGCCGATAATTATGCGGAAGCGTATCAGATTCCTGCAGAAGAGCGAGATAAGTTCGCAACCGAATTCCGCTCGATGGCGGAGCGTCAGATCAGACGCGACCTCGTCCTCGAGACCATAGCAGAGCGCGAGAACCTTCAAGCAACTGAAAAGGACATTGACGACCGCATCACCGAACAGGCGGAGAAGCGCGGGGTAAATCCCGGTCAGCTGTATGCGCAGCTCGAGAAAGGCGGCCGTCTCAAGGAAATCGAGCGAAGCCTCACCGAAGACAAAGTCTTCGAGTGGCTACTGGCGAAGAACGAAGTTCAAACCGAGAGCTGAAACAATGCCGACTCTGTACACACCCTATGTAATCGAGCGTTCGAGTCGCGGAGAGCGCACCTATGACGTGTTCTCCCGACTGCTCATGGACCGCATCATCTTTCTTGGCACGCCGATCAATGACGACGTCGCCAACGTAGTGATCGCGCAGCTGCTGTTTCTCGAGGCAGACAATCCCGAGCGCGATATCCACATCTACATCAACTCGCCCGGTGGATCTGTTTCGGCGGGAATGGCGATTTACGACACGATGCAGTTCCTGAAGTCACCCGTTAACACCAACTGCATGGGCCTCGCAGCCAGCATGGGCTCCTTCCTGCTCGCAGCAGGCAGGCCCGGAAAGAGGTCTGCCCTTCCCCACTCGCGCATCATGATTCACCAGCCGTCAGGCGGTGCGCAGGGTACCGCGGCCGACATCGAGATTCAGGCGCGCGAGATCATCTATCTCCGCGGCAAGATGAACGACCTGATGGCGAAGCACACCGGTCGTCCCGTCGAGCAGATCGAGCGCGACATCGACCGCGACCGCTTCATGTCGGCCGAGGAAGCGAAGGAGTACGGCCTGATCGACAACGTGATCTCGAACCACGTCGGCGTCGAGGGCGAGGCCGCGCTCGCGGCGGCGAAGAAGTAGGGGACGGGATGCCTGACGGCGGTCACCCGCGCCTCGTGAAAACGTTCACAAGGGCGTCGAACGGCACGGGTGACCGCGCCGCACGCCGGCTCGTCGCTTGACCACTCGCGCGGGCCGTATCAGCTTTCGGGGGCCTTCCTCCCCCCGCCGCCACCCTCGGGCACCCGCATCACCGTAGCCGCGGACCGACATGTCTCACGACAAACACCTGCGTTGTTCCTTCTGTGGCAAGTCGAAGGACTCGGTCCGGAAGTTCATCTCCGGCCCGTCCGTCTACATCTGC
>DASUXX010000016.1:0-5860 GCA_036377755.1 Gemmatimonadaceae bacterium | reverse complement strand
CACGACGCGGCCGGAGATGTCGAACGTTCCGATAAAGCGGGTCATCTCGAGACCCAGCGAATACTGGACATCCACAGGATTCTTGAGAGCCGGGCCGGTTTCGTACTCAGGGCCGCGTGCAGAGATCTCGTGCTGCGTTGCGCGTGAAGTGAATGCCTTCCACTTGCCCATCGGCGTGAATCGCTCGAACGCGAACAGGTACGCTGCTCCTGATCCGATTGCGACATTCGATCCGAGCATCTGCCCCTTGTACGTGTGACCCTGAAGCAGCGGCTGGTGCAGATAGATCAATCCTTCACCGCGTGTGCGGCCGCTCGACGGTGCTTCGTAATTGAAGAACTCCCCGCGGAACGCATTCATGTTCTTGCCGCGCAGCCACGCCTTTCTCACACCGACGTTGAGAGTCGACGAGTGATCGGGCTCGAGCATGAAGTCGCGAACGTCAGCGCTGAAATCTTCGCGGCCGTATTCGCTGTAGATCTCGACACCTGATCCGGGCGGAGCCCATCGCAGGTAGATCGACGCGAGCTGATTCTGCAGAATGCTGCGGATATCGTTGAATACCGCAGTGTCGCTTTCCTGCTTGAGGCGCGACTTGAGAAGATTCTGCCACGGCAGTCTCAGGTTGTCGCCTGTGATTCCTGTCGAATCAACTGCTGCGTGGAAGAAGCGACCGCCACCGATCTCGAGGCCTCGAACACCTCTGATTGTCATCACTCCGATGAGCCCGGCCATGAACCGCTTGGTGCCAGGATGCTCGAAGCTCTGGAAATAATCTTCGCCGGTTACGGCAGAGAATTTCGATTGGTAGAGATACCCGTAGTGAACCTGTCCATGCGCGGTGCCGATGCCGATGTTGACTGGTCTGCCGGTGCCGATGAAAACATGAGGAAATCCGCCAGCGTTGTTGCCGAGCACATACGGGAATTCGCTCGTTGGTCCCCACCACTGGCTCGCTGTCGAGATTCCGGCAGCGAATCCTCCGGCATCGAAGCGCAGCGTACTTTCGCCGAGATCGACGCGCGAGTACGCTCCTGCGCCAAATCGCTGTGGCCTGTCAACCTCTGTCGGGAATTGGCCATCGCCATAGACAAGCAGACCACTTTGGTCATTGTCCATGAGGGGGAATTCCGAGTTGGCCGACCTGAATGCGATTGGTGCAAAGCTCGCGGAGACCGGCCCCCATCGCATCTGGACACCTGCCTGTGCCCACGCGGTAAGACCTTTCCCCGCCCAGATCGCTCCGTCGTTGCCACCCCACGGATACGATGTGTTCATTATCACGCCCGTAGTGGGGCGCATGAACTCGTAGTAAAAACCTTTTGGCCGCGCCGCATTGAAATCGTATCGGCTGCCCCAGGGATGAATCGAATCGGAAGGCATCAGCGCGTCGAGCTGCGCCGGTGAGAATGGCCGTATGCTCCAGATTCCGGGCTTGGATTTGCCTGCGGTCTGAAGATACCGGAGATAACTCTCGAACTCACTCCCGGCGTAAACCTCGGCGCGGCCGCCGAGCGTCTGTGACCCGGCTGGCGAAGGAGCAAGAAAAAGCGCGGCTACAGCCGCGCCAAGCAGACTCGAATAAGACGCAAAGCGATGCACCCACTATATTTACGCTCGCGCTACGTGCTGAGCAAGCTGACACCCTCTCGTGCACTGTCGCTGCGCGCTAATCCGGAAATCGTCTTCAAGTAATTGATGCGTCCAATTCTGTTGTTCCAGACGCTGGCCGCCGCAGCCACGCTCGCGTCTGCTTCAAAACTGACAGCCCAGGATACCGCCACCAGACCAGCGACTCTTGCGCCGTTGTTCGAGCCGGTCGTTACGGTAAGTGGTGATTCCGTCGATCGCTTGCGCATAGCGCAGCTCGAGGGGCGCGCGCCTGCGGGCGGGATGTTCCTGCGCTCGACATCGTCGATAACTGATCCACGCCGTACCGGATTGACCCCGCGTCCCTTCAGCATCGTTCTTCCGCGCGTGTCGCTCAACATGAACAGCGACCTGCCGTTTGGTCAGAACGATGGTGCGATGTGGGGCGGCAAGGGATACAACTGGCGAGTGCTCGGCGGAGCGACGGCGACGTTCGGACCGGTCCGGATAGTTGCGATTCCTGAAGTAGTGTACTCCACCAATTACGCGATCTCTCTCGATCCGCTCGATCTTCGCTTTGCGCGTCCGCTGCCCGCATCACGCAGCAGATTCTCGTCGCCGTTCAACTACGTACCGTATTCCGCCGATTATCCGTACCGCTTCGGCGATTCTGCGTTCTCGAAAGTCTATCCCGGCCAGTCGTCAGCGAGCGTTCTCCTTGGAAAATTCGAGGGCGGCGTGAGCACCGAGAATGAATGGTGGGGACCCGCGATCAGGAACCCGATTCTGTTCAGCGACAACGCCGCAGGATTTCCTCACGCGTTCATTCGCACAGGACAGCCCATAACGACAGGCATCGGCGTGTTCGAGGGCCGCTGGATCGTCGGCGGATTGAAGGAGTCGGATTACTTCGACGACGATATTACGAATGATGTCAGGTCGATAAGCGCGCTGTCGGTGCAGTGGAAACCGGGACCGCAGTCAGGTCTCACTCTTGGCGTCGCGCGCTCGGTGTTCGCACCCGCAGATGGATACAGCGGCGTTGCAGGCCACGCATTCGATTTTATTCTGGGCACCGATCATCCTAATTCGGTCTCGCCCGATGATTCGACATTTACTCCGGGCCGTGACCAGATCTTCTCGGTGTTCGCGCATTGGATGATTCCGCGATACGGTCTCGAGGCGTATGTCGAATGGGCGCGTGCAGAGTTGCCGAGCTCGCTGCGTGATTTCATTCTGTTCCCGAACAACTCACGCGGGTACAGCGGCGGTCTTCAATACGCTCACACTTTCAAGGGTGGCGATTCGCGCTTCAGGTTCCAGTCTGAATTCACGAACGTCGAGCAGGCAGGCTCATATCGGTTCAGGCCTGTTGGATCGTTCTATACGAGCCGCGCGGTGGTTCAGGGGTATACCAACGAAGGCCAGATGCTGGGTGCGGGAACCGGGCCGGGATCGTCGGGAGAGTGGTTCGCGGCGGACTATCTGAACAACAACATCGAATTCGGGGTCAACTTTGGACGTACTCGCCCCAATACCGATGCGTTCTTTGCGCGATTCAATCCAAATCGCTGCTTTCACGACGTAATGGTTTATCCGGGAGCGCGTGCCGCGTTCCAGAACAGATTCTTCAGGGTATCAGCGGACTATTCGAAGCTCACGCGCTACAACTCGTTCTTCCAGCGCAACCGCGGATGCCAGACAGACGAGACGGCGACAGGCGACAGGCACTGGCATTACCTGACGCTGACGCTGAGCCTGCTGGGATGGTAGGGAAGCATATGCATATAAAAGGATATCGCTCACTGATGGTTTTCTCGGCAGTTGCAGCGCTTGGCAGCTGTATCGAGCCAAGCGAGCCGCTGCAGCGGCAGTCAGAGCCGCGCATCGTGTTCATGTCGGAGCGTGATGGAAACGAAGAGATCTACACGATGAACTCCGACGGCACGAACCAGACGCGCATTACGAACAACAATGCGCGCGATACACATCCTGTGTGGTCGCCTGATGGTGATTTCATTGTCTTCGAATCCAATCGCAGCGGCAACAACGACATCTGGGTGATGAATCCGGATGGCTCGGGATTGCGCAATCTCACGAACGACCCGTCGTCCGATCAGAATCCAACGTGGGCGCCCGACGCCCTGCGCATTGTTTTCTCGAGTGACCGCATCGGCGGGCAGGCGGAGCTTTTCGTAATGGGCAACGAAGGCGGCACGCCGACGCGTCTCACTGACTCGTTCGCGTCGGCTGACACTTATCCGACGTGGTCGCCTGACGGCCGCTACATCGGATTCCAGGCGAACAGGAACTCGGTGTTCGACGACATCTACGTTCTCGTGAACAACACGAACGTCGTGTATCGCTATACCACTGCGAGCGGGAACGATCAGTCACCGTCATGGTCGCCAGAGGGAACCAAGATCGCCTTCACGAGCCAGCGCGACGGGAACTTCGAGATTTACACTCTCGACTTTCACGCGCTTCCGTACGAAGCGAGCAACGAGAAAAACCTGACGAACAATGCGGCAGCCGATGGACGGCCGTCGTGGTCGAACGATGCGCGGCAGATATGCTGGATGAGCAATCGTGCGGGCAACAATGATATCTGGATCATGAATGCTGACGGCAGCAATCCGCAGCGGCTCACGACTGATCCCGCCGCCGACGATTTCTGCTCGATCAAATAGATCGCAGCCGTGGCCGTGTACGACGAGTATTACAAGCGTCACGGAAGCGATCGAAACGATCTTCTCTCAAATCCTGAAGTTCTGTTTCAGACTTTCGCGATCGATCGCGCGAACATAAGCGCACTCAGAACGCTCGATCTCGATCGCTCGACCGCGAAGGTTCTCGATGTTGGATGCGGGGCAGGATCGAGCCTGTTTCAGTTCGTGAGACTGGGGTTCAATGCTCAGAATCTCACCGGCGTCGATAACAGCGCGGAGCGCATTGAAGAGGCGCGACACGTTCTTCCGACTGTGACATTCCATGCCGCGAGTGCAGAGTCCCTGCCGTTTGAAGATTCGACTTTTGATCTCGTGTTCGAGTCAACGATGCTCGGCACCCTGGAATCGCAGTCGCTACTGCAAAGTATCGCTCGCGAGATGATTCGTGTCTGCAAGAGCGGCGGTTACATCATGCTCGCTGACTGGCGCTACTCGAAAAAGGGAAGTGGCGTTAAGACCGCAATCTCGAAGTCGTTTATCGAGCGCACTTTCAAAGTCGGAGAGACGACCCGAATTGTAAGCCAGACGAGAGGCGCGCTCGTTCCGCCAGTTGGCCGCCGCTTATCGCGAATCGCGCCGTCGCTCTATTTCCTGGCTCAGACTTTCATACCGCCTGCTGCGGCGCAGGTGACGACGGTTCTCTGTAAGAGTGGCGCTTTGATTCCTCCCAGCGTCACCTGAAGCGGCTATAGAAAACCTTAGACACGGAGACACGGAGATACGGAGGAACGGAGGTCACACGGAGTTTTTCTTTGTTTTATTCGCCGTTAACGGTAAATCCTGGTGCGTCGGCAGCGAACAAAAACAAAAAAGGTATTACTCCGTGTGACTTCCGTTCCTCCGTATCTCCGTGTCTAAGGTTTTCAGATGCGGCTTCAGTAGATGGTTAGTGAGTTGACGTCAAGCCGACCCACCCGAACTGACCTTGAGACGCGGCCGCGGAGCATGCGGGCTTCCTGCTGAGACAAGTTCGGCAACAGCCTTTGCAATCGCCTTGGGATCCATTCCGTACTCGCGACGCAGATATTCCTGAGCGCCCACGATCGATGAGAATCCGGCGCGAAGTCCAATGCGTCTGAATACATTCGGCTTGATGCCGGCATCCATGCAGGTTTCGGCGACGAGGCTGCCGAGCCCTCCGTGAATGGTGTGCTCCTCGACGGTGACGATTCCGCCGGTCTCGCGGCAGGCTTTGATGACTGCTTCACCATCGAACGGCTTGATGGTATGCATGCTGATCACACGGCACGCAATGCCTTGCTCGACGAGACTATCGGCTGCCTCGAGAGTGGGTCCCAGAATTCCGCCTGTCGCTATGAGAGTGATGTCACTGCCTTCGCGAATGGTGCGGGCCTTCCCGATGTAGAAGACTTCCTTTGCTCTCGCGGTCGCAGGCGCAGGGGATTTATCGAGGCGCAGGTAACATGTGCCGGGAGTCGCAGCGAGGGCCTTGGTTGCTTCGCGCGCTTCCCATTGATCACCCGGCACTGCAATGGTCATGTTCGGAAGAGCGCGCATGATTGCGAGATCTTCTGTCGCAT
>DASUXX010000015.1:0-7301 GCA_036377755.1 Gemmatimonadaceae bacterium | reverse complement strand
TTGGGTGGTTCGGCAAGAACACGAATCTCGTCAATCCACGCCTTGGGTCTTTCTTCTTCATCGGTTCACTACTTCTCGATCTGGATCTCGAGCCTGATTCACCATTCGAATCTGATCGATGCGGCACATGCACCCGTTGTCTCGACGCTTGCCCAACCGGCGCGATCGTCGAGTCGCGTGTTCTCGATGCAACGCGATGCATCTCGTATCTCACGATCGAAACAAGAGGCGGCATCCCGCTCGAGCTGCGGGAAGGCATTGGCGATCTGGTGTATGGATGCGATATCTGTCAGGACGTTTGTCCGTGGAACGTCTCATTTTCGAAAGACCTCGCGAACGACAACCTCCAGCCCCGTGAATCACTGAGCGGAGACGCGCGCACTATTGCTCGACGCATCCTCGAGATGAGCGAGCTCGAATTTCAGATGACATTCAAACGCTCGCCAATGAAACGCGCAAAGATGCGCGGTTTGAAGCGCAACGCTGCGGTAGCTCTTGGAAACGCACGCACTCACGACGATCTGCCGATTCTGCGCGCCGCACTCGGCGATGCCGATGAGATGGTGCGAGACCATGTAGAGTGGGCAATCGATCGCATCGAATCCCGGTCACGCAAAGACGCCGGGTGATTTGCCTTTCGTCGATAACGCTTCGTGAGATATCGCTCCCGCTGAAGGAGCCATTTCGCACGGCAGATGGCGTCGTTGACCATCGCCGCGTTCTTCTACTCGAGATCCATGACAAGAGCGGAAGATCTACATGGAGTGAGTGTGTCGCTGAAGCGACGGCAGGCTACAGCGACGAAACGGTGGACACCTGCTGGCGGGTGATCTCCGAACAGATTGCTCCGGGCGTAATCGGCCGCGACTTCGAATCACCAGGCGAGGCTGATGCATTTCTTGCTTTAGAGTTTCCCCGAGCGAGAATGGCACGCGCTGCAATCGAGATGGGGGTCTGGGCTCTTGGATCGCTTGAAACAAATCTCTCGCTCGCTGCGCTCCTCAACTCGCATGCGCGACACCCCATAGTCCCCAGAAGTCACGTTGCCGCAGGTATAGCAGTCGGCATGCAGAACGATGCCAGCGCGTTAGCGGAGCGATGTCGAAGCGCAGCGAACGAGGGATATCGGCGCATCAAGATCAAAATCTCTCCTGGCCGGGACGTCGAGTATGTCGGCGCTGTGCGGAACGCGGTCGGAATTGGAATATCGCTCAGCGTCGACGGCAATCGGTCGTATTCTATCGAACGCGATGATGACCTCACCGCACTCGAAGCACTCGACGACTTCGATCTCTCGATGATCGAGCAGCCACTCGGCGATCTCGAATCTCACAGCGCGCTGCAGCGGCGAATTTCCACGCCGGTCTGTCTCGACGAGAGCATCACGTCGACTTCTGACGTCGAGAGAATGCTTCAGCTCGACAGCGCGAGAATCGTCAACCTCAAACCGGGACGAGTGGGCGGATTCACTGAATCGATAGCAATCCATGACCTCTGCCAGAATTCGGGCGTGCCCGTCTGGTGTGGCGGCATGAACGAAACCGGGATTGGCCGTGCGTACAATGTCGCACTTGCATCGCTGCCACACTTCACATTGCCCGGCGATCTCTCACCGAGCTCGCGCTATTGGAACGAAGACATCATTAGCGAGCCGTGGACAATGGACAGGCTCGGCAACATCGAAGTTCCGCTCGACAACATCGGCATCGGCGTCGAAGTGAATACCGCATTGATCGAGCGGCTCACGTCGCGCGAACACACGATTACTGAGCCATAGGCTCGTACCCGTTGCGCAACGCCAAGCGCTTGAGCTTTCCCGCTGCGGTGCGAGGGAGCGGAGTGTCAGCAAATCGAAATTCCCTCGGAATCTTGTAGCGACCGAGGCGCGATTCGCAGAATGCCGTCAATTCTGACGCTGCGAGATCGCGGGATGAACGGACAACCGCTACTACGCGCTGGCCCCATCGATCATCAGGTACACCGATAACGGCCACTTCATCGATTCCCTCATACGACGCAAGCACCGACTCGACCTCGGCGGGGTACACGTTCTCCCCGCCAGTGATGATCAGGTCGTCACGACGATCAAGAACGTAGAGAAATCCTTCTTCGTCGATGCGTCCTGCATCACCGGTGTGAAGCCAGCCATCGACGACGACCTTTGAGGTCGCTTCGCGGTTCTCGTAGTAACCCGACATCACAACAGGCCCACGCACTACGATCTCATCATCTTCCGAAATTCTGATCTCGTTCGGATAGAGAGGCTTCCCCGCGGATCCGGTCTTTCGAAGTGCGTCTTCAGGTGAAAGCGTCGCAAGCTGCGAGCAGGTCTCTGTAAGACCGTATGTCTGCACAACCGGCACGCGCATCGACGCCGCTTTCTCGAGGAGCGCTTTCGATGCAGGCCCGCCGCCTAGCAGAATGCAGCGAAGTGTCGGCGGACACGGTGTATCGCGCAGTTCGAGCATGCGCTGCAGCATCACCGCTACGACTGATACGATCGATATCCGGCCCTTGTCGATCGCCGCATTGACTCGAGCAGCATCGAACCCGTCATGCACCTCGGCGCATATACCATAGATAGCAGCGCGCGTGATGATCGAGAGGCCACCTACATGGAACAATGGAAGGCAAGCGAGCCAGCGATCTGCCGGAACAACTCCGAGATTCAACGCCGACCCAATGGCGCTCCACCAGAAGTTGCCGACGGTGAGCATCGCTCCCTTCGGCTTACCCGTTGTCCCCGATGTATGGATGATTGCGAGAACCGAATTCTCGGGATGCGCGAGTCGGAGCTGTAGATCGGCCGGTTGCGTGACGTCGAACATACCTTCATCATCGATTACGACTGCCGGCTTGACGTTCTCCAGCTGCCAGTCGATCTCACTCTTCGTGAGGCGGGTGTTGAGGGGTGCGAGGATTGCACCGAGCCGCAGCGTCGCATGTGGTAGTACAGAGGCGGCAAATCCATTTGGCAGCAGGGTCGCCACTCTGTCACCTGATTTGACTCCAAGCGCGTGAAGCTGCTCAGCCATTCTCGTTGCAGCGAGATCGAGCTCGCGAAATGTCCATTCCCGCTCACCCACGACGAGCGCGATTCTCTCCGGTGACGTATCTGCCCGAGCGTTCAGCCAGTCGGGAATGACGTGCATTTATGCAGCTCGACCGATCAGCGCTCCTGCAGAAAGCAGTACGCCATATAGCAACAGGAGCTGGCCGGTTTTTTTGAGCATTGGATTGAGCTCACGTCCTGATGTACCGCTGACGACTGCCTTCGTAAGCAGAAATGCGAGCGGCAGGCTTATCAGTGTCAGCAGCAGCGGACGACGCCTCCCATCCGAGAGTGCAATCGCAACGGGAATGGCATACGAAATTGCTAGAAACAGCACGTATTGAGTGCGGGTCGCCTTATCACCGATGCGCGTTGCAAGAGTTCTTTTTCCCGCCGCGACATCAGTTGGCAGATCGCGAAGATTGTTCACGACGAGAATGTTCGTCACGATCAATCCGATTGGAATCGAAAGCAGGAGCGGAAATGTGCTCCAGTTTCCGCTCTGGAGATAGGCAGTTCCACTGACCGCAATGAGGCCAAAGAATACAAAGACGAAAACGTCGCCGAGTCCGTAGTAACCAAAGGGGAACGGTCCGCCTGTGTAGGCGAGGCCCGCAATTACAGAAGCAGCTCCAATCAGAAGAATGGGAACGCCACCAATCCACACGAGTGCAATTCCAAGAAGAACTGCAAGTCCGAATGCGACAATGATTCCGCGTTTGACAGCAATCTGAGTAATGAGACCGCTTTGTGTGACGCGCACGGGACCAAGTCTCCCCTCGTGATCAGCTCCGCGATGAAAGTCGGAGTAGTCGTTCGCGAAGTTGGTCCCTACCTGGATAAGAAGCGCACAAAGCAGCGTGATGAAAAAAACGCCCGCATTGAATCGGGCGCCCTCACTCACTGCCGCAGCAGCGCCGACGATGACTGGCACTGCCGCAGCAGGAAGTGTTGCAGGGCGCGACGCCAGAATCCACGCGCGCGCTGGTGAAATGTTGGCGACTGCGCCAGCGCTCACGGAAACCGCGGAAACTTTCCGAAGTCCGGCTTGCGTCCCTCGAGGAAAGCATTCTTTCCTTCTTTCGCCTCTTCGGTGAGGTAGTAGAGAAGTGTTGCATCACCTGCGAGCTGCTGCAGACCAGCGAGCCCATCGGTATCCGCATTGAAGCCAGCTTTGAGAAAACGGATTGCCATTGGGCTCTTCTCGAGAATCTCACGCGACCATTGCAGCGCCTCTTCCTCGAGCTGCGCGAGTGGCACGACTGTATTCACCAATCCCATCGCGAGTGCGTCCTGTGCGCTGTACTGACGGCAGAGATACCAGATCTCACGCGCTTTCTTGTGGCCGACGACACGGGCGAGATAGCTCGCGCCATAGCCGCCGTCGAAGCTTCCGACTTTGGGTCCCGTCTGGCCAAACCGCGCATTGTCCGCGGCAATCGTCAGGTCGCACACGAGATGCAGCACGTGACCACCACCGATCGCGTAACCAGCGACGACTGCAATCACCGGCTTGGGCAGATACCTGATCTGCTTCTGAACATCGAGAATGTTGAGGCGCGGCACCTTGTCTTCGCCGACATATCCGCCTTCACCACGAACGCGCTGGTCGCCGCCTGAGCAGAAGGCGTGCTCTCCCTCACCCGTCAGCCACACGACACCAGTCGTCATGTCATCCCGCGTGTGATTGAACGCGTCGATTAACTCGCCAACTGTATGTGGACGGAAGGCATTTCTAACTTCCGGCCTGTTGATTGTGATCTTCGTTATACCGAGCTCGGCGTGACGCTCGTAACGGATATCGGTGTATTCCTTGATTGCTATCCACTGTGTTGCCATTGAATCTCCTGAGGTCTTGCACTCTGTCACCGCAATTTACACGGGTTCGAGTTCCTTCACGAAGTCGCTGACGGCGGCGACGAACTCATCCGGTTTCTCCAGGTGCACAGCGTGACCGGCGCCTTCGATTATTCTCAGCCTGCTCTGTTTCATCACCCGATGCATTGCGGCAGCAAGAGCAGCGTACTTGCGATCGAGCTCGCCCGCGATGAGAAGAACGGGCGCGTCAATTTCGTGGAGCCTCGGAAGCACCGGATCGTCTGTCGCCGCGCCCGCGCCGCGCAGGCTGTTCGCAAGGCCCACCGCATTCCCGCTGAGTCGCTGCGATCGCAGCCGGCCGACCTGCTCGTGTGACAGCGATCGCTGGGTTTCCCATAATGGCAGCGATTCCCATCGATTCACGAATGCTTCGATGCCTTCGCGCTCGATGAAATCCGCCAGCTCATGATCCGCTCTCAGCCTCTCCGCACGCTCGGCAGGACTGTCGATCCCGGGTGAAGCACTTTCTAGCACGAGTCCAGACAACCGGTCAGCGTGCCTCAGTGCAAATCGCATCGCGGCCCGCCCGCCGAGGGAATATCCAATGAGGACAGCGCGATCGATCGCGCCTGCATCGAGAACGCAGACGAGATCATCTGCAAACCGATCGAGAGCATAGCGCGCAGGATCTTCCGGCACCGACGATTTTCCATGGCCGGGCAGGTCGATCGAGAGAACGCGGCACGATTGCGAAAGCTCTGATTGTATGGGCTCCCATATCTTCCCGGAGCCCGTGAATCCGTGAACGAGTATGAGCGGAGAGCCTGAGCCCCTATCGCTCGAGTGCAGCTCCAATCCATCCCCGGCGTCGACTATCAGATCGTGTCGAGCCCCGCTGCTGCTGCGATCCATGCTTCCCGATGAAGCACGACGTTACGCGCGCGATCTGTCCGCATCTCTATGATGTTCAAGCCGCCTCGCGCAATGCCCTCGGAAACAAAGCGCCTCATCGAACCCGAATCAACGGCGCGCTGATAGTGGGCTCCGTACAGATCGGCGACCGGTTCGAAATCGAGACCATGTGGTGTGCCGAAAAGCTCTTCGAAATGCTGCGGGTGCTGCGCCTGGGGAAGGAATGAGAAAATGCCGCCACCATCGTTGTTGAGCACGACGATCGTCACGTCGATGTCGTGAAGCTTCGCCGCAAGCAATCCATTCATGTCGTGATAGAAAGCGAGATCACCGATCACGAGCACCAGCGGCTTTTCGTCCTCGATGGCAGCTGCGGCACCGAGCGCAGTGGACACTACTCCATCGATTCCATTCGCGCCGCGATTAGCGAGCACTTGAATGTTGCGCGCATCACCTGGAGCGAACGCATCGAGATCACGCACTGGCATGCTGCTGCTTACGAACAGCGCTGAATCATCCGGGAGCACTGCTGCAACATCCGCGAGCGCGGCTCCCTCGAAGACTTCGGATATCGTGCAAACGTACTGGTCGAGTGCAGTGCGTGTTACCCGATCAGCCATTTTCCAACGGTCGAGCCACTCCGTGCCTGCGACTGAATCGACTGAGTTCAGGAGCTGCTCGCACGCAGTGCGCGGATCTGCTCTCACCATTTCTTCCGCAAGCAGTGTCGGGTCCGGCCACTGCGCGTCCGCGACGACGATGAGCGGCGCGCTCGCATGACGCTGAAGAAACTGAACGAGTGCTTTCGACGTCGGCGTGCCTCCAATCCTCAGGACAAGATCGGGTGCAAGTGAATCCGCAACGTGCTCATGTCGGAGCACCGCATCATATCGGTCGATGACCGGATGATGCGAGTGAGCTCCCCATCGCACCTGCGAGAGTGGGTCGGCAAGCACAGGCGCACCGATGCGTTCAGCGAGCTGGACAAGCGCGGGTCCGAGCGCGGTATCATGCTGTGGCCCGCAGACAATCATCGGTTTCCCGGCGCGCGACAGGCGATTCGCAAGAGTGCGCGCAGCATTTGACTCGAGCGCGTGACGACTTCGCGTCACACGCGCCCACGGCGCTCCATCTGCGCGGCCTTCTGATGCGGGAATCGGATCATCCGACGCCGGAACGAGTGGCTCACGAAATGGAAAGTTGAGATGAACGGGACCAGGAGGTGACTCCATCGAGAGCGCGGACGCTCGCGACGCAAGTGTTCTCGCGTAGCGCAGCATCTCCGGCGTCGATTCGGGAAGAGCAACTTCGACAAACCACTTGGTGTGCGCCCCGTAAAGCCTGTTCTGGTCGATTGTCTGAGCGGCACCGACATCGCGCAGCTCAGGCGGACGATCGGCAGTGAGAATCAGCAGCGGCACACCTGCGCTTCGCGCTTCTACAATCGCCGGGAAGAAATTCGCTGCAGCAGTTCCAGAGGTGCAGATGAGCGCGACCGGCTCATTCAGCGCGCGGGCAA
>DASUXX010000014.1:0-2429 GCA_036377755.1 Gemmatimonadaceae bacterium | reverse complement strand
AGCACGCTAAGGGCTAAGCGCTAAAGCTGCTACGGGCTACGAGCGCGCGTGAGCGCCGCGTCGTTAAACGTTGAAGCGGAAGAGAAGTACATCTCCATCAGCAACGACATACTCTTTCCCCTCTGCGCGGACAACGCCTTTTTCGCGCGCTCCCTTCCATCCGTTGTTCGCCACGAAATCGTCATAGGCGACAGTTTCGGCGCGAATGAATCCGCGCTCGAAATCAGTGTGAATCACGGCGGCCGCTTTCGGCGCAGTGTCACCGCGATGGATCGTCCAGGCGCGGACTTCCTGCTCACCAGCAGTGAAGTACGTCTGCAGTCCAAGCAGGTGATATCCTGCATGAATCAGTCGATCGAGTCCTGCTGACTCGAGTCCCAGTGACGACAGGAATTCCGCGCGATCTTCAGGTGGAAGCTCGGCCAGCTCCGCTTCGATCTTTGCCGAGAAGGGAACTATCTCGGCGTGTTCTCCACTCGCGCGAACGGCGTCGCGAAGAGCCCGAAGGTGCGGACCTTCGTCACCGTGCAGCTCCGAGTCGCTGACATTTGCTGCATACAGAACGGGCTTGCTCGTCAGAAGTGAAAGCGGAGCGAGAACGGAAAGCTCTTCCGGTGAGAGCTTTGCTTCCCACAATCCCTTGCCGTCTTTCAGAAATTCATACGCGCGCTCGAGAACAGGCAGCTCTGCGCTCGCTTCCTTGTCTCCGGTCCGCGCCGAGCGCCGCGTTTTGTCGAGCCGCTTTTCGACGCTCGAGAGATCAGACAAGGCAAGCTCGAACTCGATTACCTCGCGATCGCGCGCGGGATCGACTGCACCCATCACGTGCGTGACATCTTCATCCTCGAAGCAACGCACGACGTGAACGATCGCATCAGTCTCGCGAATGTTCGCAAGAAACTTGTTGCCGAGTCCTTCACCTTCTGCCGCGCCTTTGACGAGCCCGGCGATATCGACGAATTGAACTACCGCTGGAACGGTTCGCTTCGGCTGCACGATTTCAGCAAGTCTATCGAGCCGCTTGTCCGGAACTTCAACCATTCCGACGTTTGGCTCGACAGTGCAGAACGGATAATTCGCTGCTTCAGCTTTCGCCGCGGTCAGCGCATTGAACAGTGTCGACTTTCCGACATTCGGAAGTCCGACGATTCCCAGCTTTAACATTGTGCGAGCTCGTTATTGTGCAGCCGCGCCGTCGCCGTCGCGATTGTGTGCGTTCATGGCACGATCGGTTCCTTCGCGCGCCCACGTCTCGATGGCCGCGGAAATACGCGGCAGCAATGAGATGATCTCGTCGCGCTCATCGCGCGCGAATGGAGCGAGCACGAAGTCAGCCAGATCGTGATAGACATTTTTTCTCTCCTCGCTCGGCCCTACACCAACGCGAAGACGAGGATACTCCTGGTTGCCAATCGCCATCTCGATGCTCTTGAGACCGTTGTGTCCGCCGGCGCTTCCCCGCGCGCGAATGCGATAGCGACCAACAGGCAGCTGAACTTCATCGACGACAACGATGAGATCTTTCGGCGGAGCCCAGAACGGGCGGCGCAGATAATTGCGAAGCACCGCGCCGCTCAGGTTCATGTAAGTGAGAGGCTTGATAAGACGAGCGCGCGTGCCGGCGATCGTGCCGTTCGACACGAGTGATTCTCCGTCGCGCTTCCATCCCTCGAAATGCCAAACGTCGGCGAGGTGGTCGAGTACCCACCAGCCGACGTTGTGCCGTGTTGCCTCGTACTGTCGCCCGGGATTTCCGAGCCCGAGAATGACCTTCAACGCTTATCCGAGAATTACTTCTCGGAGCCTTCGTCCTCTTCGGGCTTCTTCGCTCGGATGACTTCGGGCTCCGCAGATGCCTCGCCCTCGCCCTCGGCTGCAGCTTCTTCGACTGCCGCTCTCGGAGCGGAGACAACACAGATCGTCGCCTCTTCGTCGTCCATCGACTCGACGCCTTCAGGAAGCGTTATGTCGCGAACGTGAATCGAAGTTCCGATAGTGAGCTTCGTAACGTCGACGTCGATGTGGTTCGGAATGTTCGACGGATCGACTTCGACCTCGAGCTCGCGCATCGTCTGGTCGAGAACGCCGCCGTCCATGCGCACGCCATCAGGCACGCCAACGAGAATGATCGGGATGTTCACCGTGATCTTCTCGCCTGCAACGAGCTCCTGGAAATCGACGTGGAGAATCTGGCGCTTGAACGGGTGACGCTGGATCTCGCGGATCAGCGTGCGTGAACCCTTGCCGTCGATGTCGAGATCGATGACGGTGCTCTCAGCGGAGATATGATCGAGGAGACGCTCGAGCTCGCGCGTCGGAATCGAGAGCTTGAGCGGCTCGCGACCATGACCATAAACCACCGCAGGGACGCGGCCTTCGCTGCGAAGCTTGCGCGCGACGCCTTTTCCACCGTTGTCTCTTGCGCTCGC
>DASUXX010000013.1:0-5966 GCA_036377755.1 Gemmatimonadaceae bacterium | reverse complement strand
TGTGATTCGTGCGCCAAATAAAGCTCGAACTAGCGTAATAGCAGAACCTTCTGCATCTCATCGATAGTCTCTCTCGGTACGCCCCGCTCAGCCGCAATCGCAAGCGCAGCAAGTGACATCCGCTTGTACACTGCCTTGGCGTCCGCATTCGATCGCAATGCTGAAAGGTGGCGGATAACCGTATCGGTCTCGCCGCGCACGATCGGGCCGGTGAGCGCTTCCGCTGGCGAGCTTTCCGCAAGATTCGACACTGCACCTTCCATCAGTCCATGCACAGCATGCTCGGCGCTCTTCCCGGGAATCCCGAGTGACGTGAGAGCCTGGCTCGCAATTGCTGCGAGTACCACCGGGAAATTGGAGCTCATGACTGCTGCTGCGTGATACAGCGGCTTTCCACCAGCGGGAATCTCGAGCGTCCGCGCGCCGAGATGCCCCGCAATGCGACGTGATGTCGCGCGAGCAGGATCATCTCCATCGATTCCGATCCAGGCGTGCCTCATTAGATCGGGCACGCGATCCGGATTCGCAAAAGGGATCAATGGATGAAATGTCCCGCCACTCAGCCCGAATTCTACAAGGCGAGGTATAAGCTCGGGCTCTGCTCCGCCCGACGTGTGAACGATTACCGTTCCTGAGGAAACCTTTCCCCGTGCGCCACGCTGCCGTTCGTTGATCAGGTCTTCGACTGCGTCATCGATCTGATTGTCGCGAACCGCGACAATGATTGTGTTAGCATCAGCGACCGATGCAGGCAGAGCACCGGCAGACGTAGTCCATGCGGATGCCCTCCTGCCATGCAGGCCGAGCACCTCGATTCCGGATGAGCGAAAAGTTTTATAGAGTCCGCGCCCGACCTGTCCGGCGCCGACAATGAATACTCTCTCGCTCACTCGTCTCCCGTTGAGTGATGCGAATGCGCCTGCGCGCGCTGTAGAAGTACCTTTTGCGATCCCGCGTTGGTCGTGAGCTCCAGTGCGAGCTTGATAGTCTTGTCGTTTGCGACGCGACGCTTGAACTCCTCTTCAGGCCCAAAGACGTAGCGCGCGATGTCGTATGTAAGCAGTGTCTTCACGACGTTGGAGTATTCGTCGTAAATGCCGCGATCCATCACGACGCCACGCGCCGTCATCCGCTTCCACACTTCGTCGAGCATCTCCTGCGTGACCGCGAACTGCGGGTCGCGAACAGCTCGCGACGCCTTGAGACTCAATGCGTAATCAGTGAGCGCATCGCGGAACTGGGATACCTTCCGCGCGAGCACCGTCTGGAATTCTCGCACCTGTTCGGTGTACGCACTGTCGCTCTCGATCACATCGGGCGTGATCCCGCCGCCATCGTAAACGACACGGCCTGAGACCGTCCGGTAACCTTTCCGCTTCTCAGGCTCCGACGTGCCCAAACCGCTGTCATCGCGCTCGAGCTTCCTGCTGATCGAGCGTCCCGATGGTGTATACCACCGTGCAGTCGTAATCTTGAGACCGCCGACGTCGCCAAGCGGGATAATCGACTGTGCACTTCCCTTCCCATAGGTCGGCTCTCCCACGATCACAGCGCGATCCTGATCCTGCAGCGCACCGGCGACAATTTCTGCTGCACTCGCGCTTCTGTCATCGACAAGAACCGTGAGCGGCAGATTCGGCCAGCGCTGGCTGGTGCTGTCGGTGTAATCGCGATTTGCCTCGGGAGTGCGGCCACGCAGGCTTACGATCTTCTGTCCCTTTCCAAGAAACAGATCAGCAACCGCGGTTCCCTGCTCGAGCAATCCGCCGGGATTGGAGCGCAGGTCGATGATGAGCGACTTTGCGCCGCGCGAAAGAAGCGCTGCGACACTGCGCTCGAGCTCGCGCTCCGAGGAATCAGAGAACGCCTTGAGATCGACATATCCGACGCCATTAGGCAGCATCGCGATCCGTCTGACCGCGCTCTGGTGAAGTGGCTTGCGCTCGAGAGTAAGAGGAAGCGGCGCGAGAACTCCAGGCCGTTCGATCTTGAGCGACAGCTTCGTACCAGGCTCACCGCGGAACGCCTTGCTCGCTTCATCGAGCGTCCATCCCTGCGTCGAGTGACCGTCGAGCTCGACGATGCGATCGCCAGGCTGCACTCCCGCACGCTCTGCCGGCCCTCCAGACGTTGGCGCAATTACCACGAGCCATCCATCCCGCACGTCAACCTGCACACCTACGCCGGCGTAATTCCCGCTGGTTGATTCGTTCAGCCTGCCGAGCTTGTCAGGTGGAAGCAGCGACGTATAGGGATCTTCGAGCTCGTACAGCATGCCATCCACAGCCATGCGGTACATGACATCGGAGTTGATCGAGTCGACATAATGCGTGTAGACGTGGCCGTACACCTGATCGAACAGTCTCGCAGCCTCGGCCTTGGTTGTGACCGGTCCCGAGCGCGTTCCATGCTCGAGCAGCCACCCGCCTGCAATGAGCGAGAACACGAGCAGCGTAGTGACCGTGATTGTTCTCGACCTGAGTCCTGGATTCAAATCCATCAGCGTTGCTTCCTGTCCGACAACATTTCAAATCGCTCCGGCACATTCTGCGCTAGAGCTTCGACAATTCGATCGTGCACCTGGTTGGGCTCCCCACGCGCATCGACCGCAGCGATTGGCCCTGTTTCGCGATGCAGCCGTTGCCAGTCGCCGCTGGCAAAGCGAGAGAATGCACGCTCCACGCGGTCGTGAAAATCATCTCCGAGCTGCTCCATGCGGTCTTTTCCGCTCCGCTCTGCAGCCCTCTTCATTCCTTCCGCTGCTGGCAGCTCCAGCACGATCGTAAGATCAGGCACGAGTCCCGACGTCGCGAGCGCATTGGCTGCGCGAATCTGATCTTCAGGCAGCGCGCGCCCGTCGATTTGATACGCATATGTAGAAAGAAAGAAGCGGTCCATGAGTACAACTACACCACGATCCAGCGCGGGGTCAATCTCATCTCTTACAAGCTGCGCCCGGGACGCCATGAACAGCAGGGCCTCTGCCGATGGCGAGATGTGCTGCGCGGGATCGAGCAGCAGCGAGCGAATAGCGTCGCCAAGCGCAGTGCCGCCCGGCTCACGAAGCGTAAGGACCTCTATTCCTTCAGAACGCAGCCGGTCTGCGAGGAGACCAAGCTGGGTGGTTTTCCCCGCGCCCTCGGACCCCTCCAGAACGATGAGCCGCCCGGTGCGCACGTGGCTGTCAGGTCAGCGTGATGATCGAGCTGGTTGCGCCCTTCTTCATGCCGTCCATGATCCAGTTGTTAACCTGGTACATGATCTTGTCGAAATTTTCCTGCGCAGAAATGGCGCGCTGATACACAGGATTTGCCTGCACCTTTGACAGAAGTCCATCGAGCCGCTGCTCCATTTCCTCAGTAGGCTGCTGGCCTTTCTGGATCATCTGCTGAGCTTCAACCCGGATCTTCTCCATCTCCTGGAGAATTGTCACCGCCTCGCGATCAGCGTTGAGCGCTTCGCTCGAGCGCTTCACCGCCTGGTATTCGGCGCTCTGGCCGATCACGCGCCCGAGCTCACGGGCTTTGTCTTCAATCATCGAATCTCCCAATAATCAGTTCAGGTGCGCCAGGCCATCACGAACCGCTCGCGACCGGTAAGGTCGAGCCGGACTCCCACATCACGGTAGTCCCCGTGCTTCATCATCAGCTCGGCGACGAGTGACGCTCTTCGCTCGTCCACTTCGAGAGCGAGAAGACCGCCGCTCATAAGATACCGGCTGCTATCACGCACAATTTCGGCCGTTGCTTTCATACCATCGCCGCCAGTAAACAGGGCCAATGCAGGCTCCCAGTCACGCACCGACGCAGGAAGCCACTCGGCCTCTGAAAATGCCACATAGGGCGGATTGGAAACGATAACAGAGGCCTTTGCAGCTCCAACCGGCGCCAGAAAGGAGCCGTGACGGAATTCAATCTCGCAACGCGCGGCAGCCCTGGATCGCGCCGCATTCTCGCGAGCTACAGCGACTGCATCGAGTGAGGCGTCAGTCGCGATGACTTTCTCGAACCTGCCTTCACACGCGAGTGACAATGCGATCGCGCCGGATCCCGTTCCGATATCGATCGCAGTGCCCCACGGTGCGTCGCCAAACCGGTTCTCGAACCTGTCGAGAATTTCACCCACGAGCACTTCAGTCTCAGGGCGTGGAATGAGAACCCTCTCGTCCACGACGAGATTGAGATGGCGAAACGACGCCATTCCGACTGCATACTGGAATGGAGCGCCCCGGCCGAGCTTCTCAGCCGCACGCCGCGCCGCAAGAACTGTCTCGCTGTCGAGCGTCGCCAACTTGTTCAATGATGTCCACGATCTCGGAACTTCGAGAAGAGCGGCGACAATATCAGCTGCAGCGCGTGCCGGCGATTCGACGCCGACGCGGGCAAGCGTGCTCGAGAGTTCGCTGATTGCTGAATCGACTGTCGCTACAGCGTTTCCGGTAATGTTACTCACCGAGTCGCTCCTCGACGTCTGCGATTCGAAGCGCTTCGATCACGGGCTCGATGTCGCCGTTCATGACTTGTGTCAGCTCATGCATAGTGAATCCGATGCGATGATCGGTCACGCGATTCTGCGGAAAGTTGTACGTCCGGATTTTCGCTGAACGATCTCCTGTTCCAACCTGCGTCTTTCGCATGCGTGCACGCTCAGCTTCCTGCTCCGCAAGGCGGGCATCGAGCAGTCTCGCACGCAGCACTTCCATTGCCTTGATCTTGTTCTGCAGCTGGGATTTCTGGTCCTGCTGGCTCACGACTATTCCGGTTGGAATGTGCGTGATGCGTACAGCCGAGTCAGTCGTATTCACGCTCTGCCCACCGGGACCGGAAGAGCGGAACACGTCGATTCGAAGATCCTTGTCTTCGATCTTGAGGTCGATCTCCTCTGCTTCGGGAAGAACCGCCACGGTTGCGGCCGAGGTATGAATGCGGCCCTGGCTCTCAGTGACAGGTACGCGCTGAACACGATGCACGCCTGACTCCCACCGCATCATTCCGAAAACGCCGTCGCCCTTCACCTTGAAGATGGCCTCTTTCACTCCGCCGAGTGTGCCCTCGGAGTATGAGATCATCTCGACACGCCACCCTCGCTGTTCTGCGAAGCGCGTATACATCCGAAAGAGATCAGCGGCGAAGATTGCAGCTTCGTCGCCGCCGGTTCCGGCGCGGATCTCGACGATTGCGGGGCGATCGTCGAGAGGATCATGTGGAATGAGAGCGGGCTTGATCCTCTCTTCGAGCTCGGCGATTGCGGTCTTGAGCCGACCTTCTTCGGCGCGAGCTTCAGCGGCCATCTCGGGGTCATCTGCAGAAACGAGCTCGCGTACGTCCGCGAGCTCGGTCTCGTATTTCCTGAGCGTGCCTGCCATCTCCGACAGCGGTGCAAGATGACGGTGCTCTTTTCCCAGCGCGCTCATGCGCTGGGCGTCTTTTACTGTCCCGGGATCGGAAAGCTGCCGCTCGACCTCGCCGAAGCGCTCGAGAGCGTCGGCGAGGCGATCACGGAGACTCAGGTCTCAGGCGTCGCCTTGGCGGCGTCGCGGGACTTGGTAGCGTACTTCTGACGGAATCTTTCGACGCGGCCTGCCGTGTCGACGAGCTTCTGCTTGCCGGTGAAGAACGGGTGGCACTGAGCGCAGATGTCCGTATGTATTTCCGCCTGTGTAGAGCGGGTCTGATAGGTGTTGCCGCAGGCGCACTTTACAGTGGCCGTAGCGTACACCGGATGAATGTCAGCTTTCATGATTGGTACCTCGGAGGCAATGTCAGAACAGCCTTGAAATATCGCCTTTTCGGGGTTCTGAAACAACTGGGCACGGCGCTGCGGGTTGTAGCATTGAAATAGAAATGTCCGCCCTGGTGAAAATAGAAATGTCCTCTTTCGGGTTACCTTCGAGGCGGAATCTTCGGCCCGGGGGAGGAGATGCTGAAATTGAGTCTTCGCGACAGAGACAAGGTGGCCGTATTGCG
>DASUXX010000012.1:0-4663 GCA_036377755.1 Gemmatimonadaceae bacterium | reverse complement strand
ATGTTCAGCAGTCTGCCGATGCTATCTATAAGAAGGCAATGCAGGTTGCGTCGACGCTCGCGGAGCTCGACCTGCGCGATACTCGCGACACGCCGGAATCGATCGAGAAGGAAATCGATCGGCTCGAGGCTGAGGCGAATCCGCTCGACGTGCGTGCGAGTGAAGAGCGTGTGCGGCGGCTTGCGCATCTCAAGCGCCAGCGTCGCGTGATCGCTGATCTCACCAGGCGTCGCACTGACGCGGAGACACGCCTCGAGCATTGTCGGCAGCTTCTCCGCAGCATGCGCCTCGAGCTGTTACGCTACCGCTCGGCCGGTATGAGCACTGCTGCAACTACTGGATTGACTCAGGTCACGCAGCAGGCGCAAAGCGTCGTGAGGGAGATGGGGTATCTCTCGGATGCGGCGGCGGAAGTCAACGCGCTGTGATTTTGACGCATCACGTACTCTCGCGTTTGGCGTAAGCCGTCGTCCGCTATCCGTTGTCCGTAACACGGAAACGGCCAACGCAAAACGGCTGACGCAAAACGCGATAGCGACACGATCCTGCTGAGTATTTCCTCGATGGCCCATCCAATGAAGTGCACCCTCGTTGCATTGCTCGCGTTGCCTGCATTTATGGGCTGCAGCGACAAAGGCGTGTCCGGTCGTCCGGCCTCCGCTCAGTCTGCAAAGCCTGTATCCGCTGCGGAAACGGCGCGACTCGACTCTATCAAGCGGGACTCAATCGAACGCGCGAAGGTCGTTCACATGCCGCAGCCCGATACGGTTCGTGGATTGTACGTGAATCGCTGGGTTGCACTCGGCAGGAAGATCTGGCAGCTCATAGATCTCGCAAAGACCACCGAGGTCAATGCGCTTGTAATTGATGTCAAGGATGATCGCGGGTTTGTGCTGTACAACTCGCGAGTTCCTCTCGCAGTCGAGATCGGCGCCGACACTAATCAAGCCATGTCGAAAACGAGATTGAAGGCAATTCTCGATTCGATGAACAAGTATCACGTCTATCCAATTGCCCGCATCGTCGTTGCGAAGGATCCGCTGCTTGCATCGAAGAAGCTCGGCTGGGCGATCAAGCGTCGCGACAATCTTCAGCCATGGCTCGACAAGAATGGGAAACCATGGCTCGATCCGCATAATCGCGAGGTGTGGCAGTATGCCGGTGATCTGGCACGGGAAGCGTACGACATGGGCTTCAGCGAAGTGCAGTTCGACTACGTTCGCTTCCCGGATGAAAAACGGCTCGTCAATGAAGCGACGTATCCGCTCGCAAATGGTCGCGTGCGCGCGCAGGTGATTCGTGAGCAGCTTGGTTTTGTGCGGCAGTATCTCAAGCCGCTCAAAATGCCGATGACGATCGACGTGTTCGGATTAACAGCGACAGATACCACTGACATGGGAATCGGACAGCGCTGGGAAATGTTTGTAGATCAGGCGGATGTCGTACTGCCGATGGTGTATCCGTCACACTTTGCCCCGGGCACATACAAGCTCGGAAATCCGAATGCGCATCCGTATGCGACGATCGACCACGCGATGAAGGATGCGAAGCGCCGCAGCGCGAACATTCGAGATGCAGCGAAGATCATCCCGTGGTATCAGGATTTCACGCTTGGTCCTCCGCACTATTACGCGGAGCAGATACGCGCGCAGAAAAAGGCCGGATACGACAACGGGTTCCACAGCTGGATACTGTGGAACCCGGGAAGTCGCTACACTGAAAGCGCTCTCGATCCCGAGAGCTGACGCTGGCTTAGCGGCCGCTCTGGCGCTGCTGCATCATCTGCTTGCGCTTCTCGACGTTTGCATCGAAAAGCTTCTGCTGATCGGCGGTGAGAATCGCGCGGATTTCCGCGTTCTCCTTGCCCATCAGGTCCGTCATCTTCGCGCGCGTTGCATCATCGGGCGGGCCTGAAGGACGACCGTTCGGGAAAAGCGCCATGCGCTCAGCGCGGTACTTCGTGTTGATCGAGTCGAGCTTTGCCTGCTGCGCATCGGTGAGGGTGATTCCCTCGAACAACATCTGCATTCCGCGTCCGCCGCGCTGACCCTGCGGCGCGCCCTGGCCTGGAGGCGTGGTACCTGCCGGCGGAGCGCCCTGCGCGCCCGCGACTGCGGCACTCGCGCAAAGCGCGATGCCTGCTACTGCCATTTTCTTCCAGCTCATCAGAACTCCGGGTATCAACTGGTGGGAAGTACCGTCTCGGTACTTGTAACACATGTGTATACGCTTTCACGGGGAAAAAGGTTGAGGGTTTTGGGTTGGTTGAGGTTTTGTGTATCGGGTCATGACGTCACGGGTCGTTGGTAACCCAGGACCAATGACATCATGACCCGCGACACAAAACCTCGGCCAACCCAAAACCCAACACCGAGCTTGACGCTTCGTAAGTGGTGACAGCGCAACAGCTTAGCGACTCCCCCTTACGGTAAGAACAAAAAATGCTATTCTTACGCGCCACTAAAGGGCCATTTACCTGACAGGTCGCAAACCCTGCGAACGTCTGGCTGGGCGGTCCGCAGCTTTTTTCCAACGACTATTTGCGAGCGCCGATTGTGACCGTTCCAAGCTCCGCCGCTGCTGAAATCACCCTGACCCCTCCCGCTGGAATAGGGGAGTCAATCACGTATCCACTAGGGTGGATACTCGAAAACGCGTCGGGTCCCATCAAATACAGGTCGCTGCGTGAAATTGCCCGCGAACCCGATGAAAACCTTCGCGGTACTGAATGGCTCGCATATGCACATCGTCCTGCACTGCGCCTCGCACTGAGTCAGAATGTCGATGGAGTGTGGAACGAGTGCATGCTCTCCGTCCCTAAAGCTGGAGCTGACATTGCAAGCGCCGGAACGATTCCAGCGGTGCGACGTCTTCTCGAATATGGCTGGGACAGGGAGTCTCCACCGTTACAGCATGCGAGACGCGTGCTGTTTCGATTGCTCGCCGAAGACAACGATCCCGCATATCTGTATGAGCTCGGTCCCAAATCCAGGGACGAAGATTCTGTAAGGCGGGGGCGAATGCTGCTTCGAGAAGCTGCTGCCGCAGCACTCGCCCAGGCGGGATATGAAAACGATCCGCGATTGCGCGGAGCAGCACGACGCATTCTGGAGCGAATCGACGCGTACCTGAGCTCACCGCTCGCGGAAAAACCCTGGAAGCGCGTTGGTAATGTTCACGTGCTTGCGCCGGAAGTTTCGCCACCGACGTTGAATGCGCTTACGATGCTCGCGCATATGCCGATTTTCAGGCAGGAGAATTATTCCGAGAGCGAGCGCATCTATGCATACGTGTCGCAGCCGCACCCGCGCCAGGAATCAGTGCAGCTCATCGGCAAGAAGATGGTCGAGCAGCCTCAGTTTGTGCTCGGCGATCGTCTGCCGCATCGCAATGCCGTCGAGAACGATGTGCCGTTCGCTCTGATGTGGCTCGAAACAATGGCGCGGCTCGGATTCCTTCGCCGCAACGAAAACTGGATGAAGATGTTCGAGCGCTTCGAAGATGATCGCGATCGCGACGGTGTGTGGCATCCGCACAAAGGTATGAGCGTTCCGGTATCGACCAATCCGGCGGTATGGCCGATGTTCCCGCTCGAGGATCTCTCGTCGAGCGCAGGCGCCAAGGCGTCTGGAGCAGCCTGGGCCGATGTCACTTTCCGCGTGGGGCTCATCGGGCGACTACTCGGTCGCGAGGTCCAGGTCATCTGAGTGAATGCAGAGTCGGAAGCGCGCCGACTCTCGCATCGAGGCCGATATCCCGAGGGAGTTGAAGGCGTCGATGCGCGGTACATCACGCTCAGGTCGGGATTACATGTGCGCGTCGTCGAATCGGGATTACGGGATTCGTTTCCGATAATTCTTGTTCCTGGCTGGGGGTGCGGCGCGTGGATCTTTCACGAGTCCATGCATCCGCTTGCTGCGTGCGGATTTCGCGCAATTGCCGTTGAGCTGAAAGGCCATGGATTTTCCGATAAGCCGTCGGCGAGCGTTGAGTATTCTCTCGAGTCGATGCGTGATCACCTGCTCGATATCATCGATGCGCTCGAGCTGAATCGCGCAGGAATCGTTGGTCATTCGATGGGAGCCGCCATCGCTGCGCAGGCAGCGGCGGCAGCTCCAGGCCGGATTGATGCGGTCGTGCTCGCCGCTCCTGTAGGTTTTGCGGGCGTTCGCGGCATGGGTCTCTTTCGGTTCATCACGCCGGCCTTTGCACTTCGAATATTTCCGTATCTGGCGAGTCGACTGCTGATTCGTGGAATGCTTGCGGTCGTGTACGGCTCGCTCCGTCGTCCAACGACTCGCGATGTAGAGGAGTTCTACGCGCCGGTAAAAACTTCAGGCGGCACGGCGGGACTGCGACATCTTCTTCACAAATTCGAGTGGCACTCGCCGTTTCCTGAATTAGCGATGCCGTTCATGACGATCCTGGGATCCGAGGACGTCCTTTCGCCTGAATCTGACAGGGATCGATACGAGGGCGGAGAGCTGCTCGTAATTCGTGACGCAGGGCACGTCCTGTTCGATGAAGCGCCAGATGAGATCAACGCGGCATTGTGCCGTTTCTTCGGTTCGAACACGAGTCCATATATTTCGATGAAGCATGAGTAAGACAAAACGTGAATCAGAAGCTGACGTTCCAGCCGCGATGCCGCCTCTTATAGCAT
>DASUXX010000011.1:0-6518 GCA_036377755.1 Gemmatimonadaceae bacterium | reverse complement strand
AACGGGTCACGACGGAACGGTTCGCATTGGTTACACGGTGTGGGGCGACCGCATCGATGGAACGTATCTCAGCATCGATCACTCGCACGCGCATCTCAACATGCCTGCGACATTCATGTTCGCCCGCGGGATGGAAGAAGCGCCGATCACGCTGACAATCCATCAGCCAACCGGATGGAAGATCGCTACGCAGCTTGCGCCTACGGCTCGCGCGAACGTATTCACTGCGCCCAACATGCAGTACTTCCTGGATTCTCCAATTCAGGTCGGGCCTCTCATGACGCGTACGTGGACACGCAATGTCGGCGGCAGGACATCTACATACCGCATGTCACTGCATCATCTCGGCACTGAATCAGAGGCAGATTCTCTCGCATCGATGGTTCGCCGGATCGTCGATGAAGAAATCGGCCTGTGGGGCGAGCCTGCTCAATATGACTACGGAACCTACACCTTCCTGATGGATTATCTCCCGTGGGCAGGTGGTGATGGAATGGAGCATCGCAATTCGACGGTTATTACGAGTCGCAACCCGATCAACACTGCGGAACAGCGTCGCGGAAAGCTTGGAACGATCTCGCATGAGTTCTTTCATTCGTGGAACATGGAGCGCCTGCGATCGAAGGGAGTCGAGCCGTTCAACTTCGCGGATGAAGACATGTCGAACGACCTGTGGTTCGGGGAGGGATTCACCAACTACTTCGGGCCACTCATCATTCGCCGCGCAGGATTCACGACCAACGAGGATTGGGCGAGGAGCTTTGGCGGCGAGATTGTCGGAACCATTCAATCGCCGGCGCGCAATCACGGATCCCCGATCAACATGAGTCAGGGCGCGGTGTTCTTCGACGGCTCGTCGTTTCCCGATCCTGTGAACAGACAGAACGTGTTTCTCAGCTACTACACATGGGGATCGATCGTAGCCGCCGGACTCGATCTCACCCTTCGCTCGAGATTCAACAAGACCCTCGATGATTACATGCGATTGATGTGGAAAGACTTTGGCTCGCATCAGAGTAAAGCGCTCGCGCCGACGCGGCCGTACACGACGACAGACCTTCGCAACACCCTTGCGAGATTCACGGGAGATTCAGCGTTCGCTCGTGACTTCTTCGATCGGTACGTATACGGGCGCGACGTTCCCGACTTTGCACGCCTTCTCGAGTTCGGCGGTTTCCGTCTCCAGGTCGATTCGGTCGAGAAGCCGTACCTCGGCGCCGCGCTCGATGATGATTCAACCGGAGTCTTCATCAACTTCAGCGTCGAAGGCGGCTCAGCGTATGACGCCGGAATCGTCAACGGGGATATCATCTATTCATTCGATGGCGCGCCTGTCAGAAACAGTGATGCACTCAATGATGCCCTCAGTCGGCGCAAGGCCGGCGACGTCGTTCAGGTCGGCGTGATCCAGCAGGAGGTACGAAAAACCATTCCTATGAAGATTCGCGGAAGGAAGTCGATGAAGGTCGTCACGTATGAGTCTGCAGGGATACCGGTCACTCCTGAAATCACGCGGTTCCGCGAAAGCTGGTTTGGGTCAAGAGCAATCACACAATAAATCCAGTTGCAGCGTCACCTCGTAAGCACATACTATCTGACCCCCAACACGCCAAGGCAAAGGTCACCATGACGATCAATCGCAGAACATTTCTCGGTACTGCAGCTGCCAACGCTGCAACTATTGCAGCGATGCCCGGCTCACTGCTCGCCAACGTTCCATCCGACCTTTCACGCGAGGTGACTTCGGATGACTGGGACGTTTCATGGACGGGAAATCTCAAAGGGAAGTACAAAGCGGTCTTCGATAACACCGAGCCCGAGAGCGGCTACGGCGTGTGGCGTGCTGCGGCGTGGGTGCGACAATACATGGATGTTCGAAAGGCTGCACCCGCCGACCTGAGTCCTGTCGTCGTCCTTCGCCACAACGCCATCATTCTCGCAATGCAGAACTCGTTCTGGGAGAAATACGGAACCGGAGCGAGCAACAAGGTGACGCACCCGCTCACCGGTGAGCCCACAGCGAAAAATCCGGCGCTTCTCGATGAGAAGGATGGAATACCTGAGTCGCTCAGTAACGCCGGTCTCGCCAAACAGCTCGGCCGCGGCGTAACAGTGCTTGCATGCAACCTCGCGCTTCAGGATCTCGTCGACACGATCACTCGTACCGACAAAGTCGACGCAGCGGAGGCGAGAAAGCGCGCGATCGCCTACATGGTTCCAGGCGTCATACTTCAGCCGTCAGGTGTGTTTGCCGTAACGCTCGCGCAGGAAGCAGGCGCGTCGTACGTAAAGGCTAGCTGATCTCCTGCCACGGCCGCGATTGATGCGGCCACGCGAAACGGTCAGGATGAAAGAGGTGTGCGAGTAGCTCGATTCCTTCGGCTACTCGCGGACCTGGCCTCGCAAAATACGCGTTCGCGTCGACAGCCATGACCCGCGCATTCGTCGGCGCCTCGATCTCGCGCGCTGCCTGTATCGATTGCTCGAGTCCATATCCGCACGGCGCAGCGATGATCATTTCAGGGTTGCCCATCGCGACTGAATCCCAGGTGACTCGCTTTGAGTCACCGCCGGCAACGCCGAGTGGATCGCTTCCGCCCGCGAGCGATATCATCTCAGGAACCCAGTGGCCCGGGCAAAACAGTGGATCCGTCCATTCGAGAAACGCGACACGTCTTACGGGTGCGCCATGCACGGATTTGCGAACCGTTTGGATTCGCTCGCGATTGTCTGCAATAAGTGACTCAGCTTCGAGCATACGACTGGTTGCACGTCCGATGTCGAGAATGTTCTGCTCGATGTCTTCGATTGTGCGCGGTGTCAGCCACAGCACCTGTGGCCTGGACGGCAGCTCGCGAAGTGCGCGCGTAAGCTCCGTTCCGGACGGCGCGCATACCTGACATAGATCCTGCGTGAGCACAATATCAGGCGAGAGATCGCGAAGGAGAATCTCGTCGATCTGATAAAGGCTTTCGCCGCTGCCGAGTCGCGATGCAACTTGCGAGTCGATTTCTCCCTGGGTCAGCTCGGAAATCGGTAGCGACGGATAGCTTACGACAGGGAGCTTCAGCACATCGCCGGGGTAATCGCACTCGTGTGAGCGGCCGACGAGCTCATCGCCTGCGCCAATCGCATACGCGATCTCGGTCGCAGCAGGAAGAAATGACACTATTCGCGACATGACAGAAATCTATCGGGTTCTCTTATTGACTCTGCTTGCGCTGACACAAGGCGCGGCGATTCAGGAAACACCATCGCTCACGATTTCTCCCGTTGCTCCGGCTCCGGGTGCAATCGTGCGATTGACGGTTACCGATCCTGCAAAGGAAGCCGATGCGATGTACGGCGAGATGGCAGGTGAGCAGGTTCACTTTCGTCAGGCATCACCGGGGGTGTGGGTTGGATACGGACCCATTCCCACGGATGCGACGGGCGAAATAGAGGCGTTCGCACTGATCGGTGGCGAATCAGACACGCTCCGCGCATCGGTAACCATCCCGAAACCCCCCGCATCCACACGCAGTCGAGCTCCAAGGGCCTTGTCAGTGTCGCCGCGATTTACTCGACCAATGGACGCCGAGACCGAAGCGCGCATTGCGAGAGAAAATGAAACGGCACGCAGTATCGGACGCGCTTCGCACGAAACCCCCAGAATGTGGACTGCCCCGTTTCTTCGTCCGCGTGAATCTGTTGTCACGAGCCGCTTTGGAAGCGGGCGAATGTTCAATGGCACGCTTACGAGCCGTCATCTTGGCGTCGACTTCCGCGGACAAACAGGAGAGCCCGTTCGCGCCGCTAATCGTGGTGTCGTCGCACTCGTGGACAACTTTTTTCTCGCCGGCAACGTGATCTATATCGATCATGGCGAGGGGATCGTCACTGCCTACTTTCATTTAAGTAAGGCAACGGTAGCGAAGGGAGACACGGTCGCTCGCGGAGAGCGCATTGGTCTGGTGGGTGCAACTGGACGCGTAACCGGGCCTCATCTTCACTGGTCGGCGAGGTACGGAGCGGTGACCGTGAATCCCCTCGACCTGATCACTGTCACCAGACCGTAAGTCGATTCCGCTATTTTTGATTCATGCGCAAGACGTTGAAGAACATTCTGGCCGAATACGGCATGATCGCCGTGGTAGTGTACCTGGCGTTGTTCACGATCGTATTCATCGGATCGTACTTCGCGATCAGGCTGGGCTGGAGCCCCGGAACTACTGCGGGCCAGGCTGGTGCATGGACGGCAGCTTATATCGTGACGAAGATCGCCCAGCCTTTGCGGATTGCAGCGACTGTGCTGATAACGACGTTCCTCGGCCGGCTTTGGGAGAATCGAAAGCGGAAGCCTTCTGAGTTAATCGATTCTTAACGGCCCCTTCAGACTGGGATAACAGGGCCCGGTTACGATGCATCCGCCTTCAGCGCGGAGCGCATTTGCGGTCAGCCGAACAGCATCAAACGGCCGAACATTCAGCGAACTTTTTCGTTAACTGCAAGGGGTTTGTAAATTCGCAGTTAGATAGGCATCCCGCTGAAACCGCCCTGACATCCTACCGTAGTAGACGAAATGCTACTCGCGGCCCTGGGCAAGTTCGCCCCGCCGCACCCAAACAATCAGCTGAGAGTACTACGATGCGACGCACCCTGAACGCAGTTCTGGGTCTCCTGGTTCTAACGAGCGCAAGTGTTATGAGCGCTCAGGCACCGTCCGGGCCGCAAGCCGGACCACAGCAGGCGCCAACCGGCGGAGAGGTTCGCGGCGCCGTCATGGACAGTGCCTCCAACATGCCGCTGCCCCGCGCTTCGATTGCGGTTCGCACCAAGGCGAACGCGGCGCTCGTCGGCGGTGCGGTAACGAGAGACGATGGAATGTTCCGCATTCAGGGACTGCGTCCAGGCACCTATTACCTCCGCATCACCGCGCTCGGATACGGCCCGGTATCGACCGCGGAGTTTACTGTTTCACCAGCATCGCCCATGGCGATTGTGAATCCCGTGAAGCTTACGCGCGTCGCCGTCGCACTAAGCGATGTCGAAGTGAAGGGTGAGCGCGAGGCGATGACGGTCGAGCCGGACAAGAACACCTACAAGGCCAAGGACGTTGCAGCCACCGCAAACAACGCGAGCCAGGTTCTCGAGAACGTTCCGTCGGTGAGTGTCGACGGTGACGGCAAGGTGAGCCTGCGTGGAAACGAAAACGTGGTCGTGCAGATCAATGGCCGTCCTGCTCCGATGAGCGGAACGCAGCTTGGCAACTACCTCAAGCAGCTCCCCTCGGCGGTGATCGAGCGCGTGGAAGTCATTCCGACCCCATCGGCGCGCCAGGATCCTGAAGGAATGGCCGGCATCATCAACCTCGTTCTCAAGCAGAACGTCGATCTTGGAATGAGCGGTGGCGTTACGGTCGCGTCCGCGACGGCAGCAGGCCGGTACAATGGAAACGGCAATTTTGGATATCAGTCGGGTCCGTGGACGACGTTCTCGAGCTACGGCTACAATGCTGACGATCGCGACATCACCGGTATCAACGATCGTATCCGTCTCTTCTCGTCGACGGGACTTCCGTCGTCGTATACCGAGCAGGATGTGCTTGGCAACCAGACGAACTGGGGTCACAACTTCACGACCACGGTTGATTACAAGGTGAACACGCGTGACGTGCTGACCAATGCGCTCAACCTCAACTTCCGCGGCTTCAAGGACAACTCGGTTGCTACGTATTCGGAGCTGAACTCGTCGCGCACACTGCTCGATTATTACGATCGTGCACGCAACACTGACGTGAACTCGTGGATGGTCGACTACACGATGGCGCTCAAGCGAACCCTCGAGGCTCGCAAGCACGAGATATCAGGGGAAATACGGTACAACCGCAATCATGATTCGGACGACACGGATCAGTGGCGCCTGTCACTCGGTATGCCTGGCGCGCAGACTGTTGCAGCGGCGACTCCGGTCGATCGTGAGCTCGACAGAACCGATGCAACTACGCAGACCCTGAATGCGCAGCTCGATTACATGAAGATGGTCAGGGCAAAGACCAAGCTCGAGACCGGCTACAAGGGAACGGGCCGCTTCCTCGACCGCGACTACGATGTCAGCAAGGATCTGCTCGGCAACGGTCAGTGGGTACCGAGCAGCCTGAGCAACGCGCTCGACTTCACTGAGCAGGTTCACGCGGCGTATGCGGTTGTGAGCCAGGCGTATGGCAAGTGGGACCTTCAGGGCGGACTGCGTGGCGAGTATGCGCGTCGTGACTTCACGCTGAAGAACTCGAACGAAAGCTTTCCGTTCGATTACTTCAGCCTGTATCCGAGCGCGATTGCGAATTACAAGTTCAAGGAGAACCTGACGAGCAAGATTGCGTATTCGCGCCGAGTCCGTCGGCCGGGAACGCAGGAGCTCAACCCGTTCCCGCAGTACTTCGATCCGCAGAACGTATTCTTTGGAAATCCGAAGCTCAATCCGGAGTATACGGATGCATTCGAGCTTGGCCTTGTTCGCACGGGCAAGTACGGAATGAT
>DASUXX010000010.1:0-15547 GCA_036377755.1 Gemmatimonadaceae bacterium | reverse complement strand
ACGCCAATCACCTATGTCGGTCACGCCGAGAAGTGGGATGAAATTCTGATGGACGGGTCGCTCGATGATGGCAGCGCGATCATCGGTTACAACACGGGCGACAAAATTCTTGCGGTTGCTGCAACGGGCAGAGAAAAGGACAGCCTGGAGGCAGAAGCAGCGATGGAGCATTACGACTGGAGCGCGCTCGACAGGCTATTCGCACGAGGTACGAATTGATGACTGCAGCAATCCGTGAAAATGGTGTGAGGAATATTTCTCAGTCGAGCGAACACGAGCGCCTCGTGCGTCGCCAGCTCGAGCTGCTTGGTGAAGATCCTCATCGTGATGGATTACTGAAGACACCGTCGCGCGTCGCAGCCTCGATGGAGTGGCTTACGCAGGGTTACAACATGAGCGTCGAGGATGTGATTGGGGATGCTCTGTTCGAGGAGTCACACGAGAACATGGTGATGGTGCGTGACATCGAGCTCTATTCCCTGTGCGAGCACCATGTGCTGCCGTTCTATGGCAAGGCGCACATCGCATACATACCCAATGGGCGTATTGTTGGCCTGTCGAAGCTCCCGCGCGTAGTGGATGTATTTGCGCGGCGGCTTCAGGTGCAGGAAAGACTTACTGAGCAGGTTGCCCAGGCGTTGTGCGATGTGCTCGCCCCGCGCGGAGTCGGAATAGTGGTCGAAGCGTATCACCTGTGCATGATGATGCGTGGAGTCCAGAAACAGAACTCACGCACCATCACGTCTGCGCTTCGCGGGGTGTTTCGCGACGACCAGCGAACCCGCGACGAATTCCTCAGGCTCGCCCACCTCGGCTGAAAATCAGCGCGGCTGCGGCTGTCCGCCGGGATTCCATTTCGGAGCCGGGCCGTCGGTGAGCAGCCTAGCTGCCTGATAAGCAGCTCGCGAAATCTGCGTGAGATGTTCGAAATCGATTGTGCTGATCTCGTCGCTCGGCGCGTGGTAATCCTGGTGAAGGTTGTAGCTCGACAGAGTGTGCGCCGGAATTCCCTTGAGCGCAAACACGATGTTGTCGCTGCGCTCGAAGAACTTGAATTGCGGGTATGGATCGGGAACGATCGGGATGCCCGCCGCTTTCAGCATGCTTCCCATCGTCGAGCGCTCGAACCCGGTCATCCAGAGCTTGCCTCTGCCGCCCGCCAGTGAGTCAGGGCGGCCCGCCATCTCGACTTCCATTTCCGCGACCATGCTCGACAGCGGATATGATGGATGGTTCACGTACCAACGGGTGCCGAGTATGCCTTCTTCTTCGCCGGTGGTGAGCATGAAGAGGATCGTGCGTTTTGGCGGAGATGATTTGGAGAAAGCGCGAGCGATCTGAAGAATTGCAGTTACGCCGGATGCGTCATCATCAGCGGCATTGTAGATGGAATCACCGTTGACGGCCTTTCCGATTCCTACTCCGTCGTAGTGAGCCGCAAATGCCACGATCTCATTCTTGAGTGCGGGATCGGATCCGGGCATCACGCCGATGATGTTGTATCCGATCACGCGTGCCGGCTCGGGCACTGAGTTCAATGCGCCGATGCTGTCGAGGAGCTTCAGTGTCGGTCCGCGAGTTGTCGATGTGATCGATGCGAACGGGACTTTCTGGAGGAAAGTCCCATCATCACCTGCGGGTTTGACACCGAGTGACTCGAGCTCGCGAACGATGAATGCTGCCGCCTTGTTTGCTCCGCGACTGCCTGTGTATCGGCCTTCCATCGAATCGGCCGCAAGCGTGCTGAGGATTCTGCGGACGTCGGATTCAGTAATCGCTTCTGTGCTGGTGACCGGACTTGCTTGTGTCGCTACTGCCGGCGTTTGAGCGCTGGTGCATGCAACTGCAGCGAGGGCAATGAATGCTGTTCGTGGATTCATGCAGGTAATTAAACACAAAAGGCGCACGGATCAGACGGAAACAGGCAGATAAGAAACGAGAAACCGCGAACTGGTTTCTCGTTTCTTATCTGCCTGTTTCCGTCTGATCCGTGCGCCAAAGCGAGCGCAAGTACCGTTGGACTAACGAGTAGTGTCCGACGCCCGATCCTGAAGGTTCTCGCTCGAGTTCTCGATGCGGTTGACTGCTTCACGAGCTGTGACTGACGCGCTGCGGCTCGAGTATGCCTGCTCCGCGAACGGTCTCACTGCTCCCCAGTCGCCATGACGTGCGCGGAGATCGTTGGTCCATCCGCGCTGAAGATCCATCTCGATGTCCTCGAAACCTTTTCCCGTGTAATCGGGATTCTCGCTCGCGAGATGACCGATCTGATACGCAGGCCGCACATCTTCGTACGTGCGATCGACGAGCCGGTCAGCCCGCGCTTCATACGCCTGGCGGTAGTTGTTGTCGTCGTGATCGTTGAACGTTGCAGCGGCGTCGGCGACCTGCTTGCCGGCCCACCATCCGCCGACTGCTCCGGCAATTCCGCCGATAATCGTTCCGATCGGTCCAGCGGGCGAGCCGACTGCGGCACCGGTCAGGGCACCCGACACACCACCGACTGCTTCTCCGACTTTCTCACCCGTGTTCGTATCGTGTGTGTGGCCGAATTCATTGCCACCAGTTGTGCTGGACATTGTACCTCCTGGAATCAATTTCGCGGGTGTGTTACTTCTGACCGCCGAATCGGGCAATTTTGGGACCATGCGCAAAACGCACTTTGACTGAGAGCAAACCGCGCATTCATCTCGGCACCCAGGGCTGGAATTACGACGCCTGGGTCGGTCCGTTCTTTCCGGTCAACACGCGGCCCGCGGATTTTCTCAATGTCTACTCGCGCGCGTTCTCTTCGGTTGAAGTCGATTCGACTTTTTATGGAGTGCCTGCGCCTACAACGTTTCAGAGCTGGTACGACAAGACACCCGACGATTTCGTTTTCACTCTGAAGCTGCCGCAGGAGGTCACTCACGAGCAGCGACTGCGCGATTCGCTTGGTATCAGCGAGCAGTTTTACGAAGCAGCGCGCGAGCTCCGCCAGAAGCTCGGTCCCATTCTCGTTCAGCTCGGGCCCGACTTCGAGCCGAGCGAGCTTCCTGCCCTTGTCGATTTTGTGGGGCGCATTCCATCCGATCTTCGCTTTGCGATCGAGTTCCGCCATCGCGGATGGATAACCGAGGGAGTCGTTGCGCTTCTTCGTGATCGCAATGTTGCGTTGACGCTCGTTGATGGCCGCTGGGTTCCGCGGCGAATCATGCTGGCTCTCGCACGACGTCCGACGGCCGACTTCGCATACATCAGGTGGATGGGTCCGAATCGCAATCTCGTGGACTTCTCGCGAGTGCAGGTCGACCGCAGCCGGGAGATCGATGCGTGGGTCGAGGCAATTACGGAGATGCCGTCATCGGTGACGGACGTCTTTGGCTTTGTGGCGAATCATTTCAGTGGTCACAGCCCCGCTACTGCTCGAGAGCTGCAGTATCGGCTGGGCCAGCGCCCCGTGGATCCTGCAACACTCGGAGAGCAGCTGTCGCTCTTCGGATAGAGATGCTTTATACGTCGGCCGCTTCTGGGTGTGTGCGAAGTCTGCCTGTCGGCGCGCGGACAGGACTAAGGATAAAAAAACGCGGGGCAGGCACCGAAGCACACCGAAAAACCAGAAAGCCAGAAACCCAGGGATAGGCACGGACACTCACGGACGAGCACGGGCACGCACGGACAAAGCCACTAAACAGAAAGACGGGCCAAAAAAACAAAAACAAACAATTCGGTTTTGGTCGTCGCATGTGTGATTGGCCATCACAATTCGTCCGTGAGTGTCCGTGCGTGCCTGTGCTTGTCCGTGCCTACACCTGGTTTTGCAGTTCGGTGTGCATCGGTGCCTGCCCCGAGTTTTTATCCTTAGTCCTGTCCGCGCGGGCCGACAGGCAGACTGTCACAGACTCAGAAGCCGCTCCAGTGGAGAGCCAGAGTCCGCGGCAGTCCATAAATTGCCAGCGTGAAAAAGAAAGACATCGTCTTCGCTGTGCTCGGCGGATTGTTCGCAGTCACCTGCGTCAGGCTCGGCATCTGGCAGCTCGATCGATTGAGCGAAAGGAAGACATTCAACAAGAGTCTGATAGCGCGAGCGGAAGCGCAGCCGATACCGCCTGGACAGCTTCCGAAAGACACTGCCGCAAGACGCTTCGTCAGAGTCATCCTCGACGGCGCGTACGATTATGGGAACGAGATCAGAATTCTCAATCGCACCCGCAACGGATCGCCGGGCGTCAATATCATCACGCCGGTTCGAACCGCCGGGAGCGACACGGCGCTGCTCGTAAATCGTGGCTGGGTATATGCCCCTGATGGAATGACGGTGGATCTCTCGCAATGGCGAGAGTCAAACACTGTTCATGGCGAGGGATATGTCGAGAACTATCGCACTGGAACCGGCGACCCGAAATCAAAAAGCCATCCACGAGCGTATCGATGGCTCGACAGTGGGGTATCTAAGGCATTCCCCTATCCCGTGCAGCCTTACTTCGTTGTACTCATTGGTGACAGTGGGAAAACAGCCCCGAACGTTCCACCGCGAGTCGAAGTGCCGCCGCTCGATGAGGGGCCGCACAGGAACTATGCGATTCAATGGTTTTCGTTCGCGGCGATATCTATCTTCGGTACGATCCTCTATTTGAGGCGGAAAAATGACACACGCGTTAGCTAGCGAGAAAGAAGCGCGCGATGTTGCCGAGCAGGCACGCGAGACTGAGTGGGAGCATCCGAGTTTTGTTCGCGAGCTCTTTCTTGGACGGTTCAGGCCCGAGCTGATCTATCCTCATCCGCCGCCCGACGCTGCTGAAGAAGCGCGCGCGAAACCCTTCCTCGACAAGCTCAAGTCGTTCATGGACAAGGTCGATTCTGAAGAAATCGACCGTACGGGTGAAGTTCCTGAAGCGCTGGTGCAGGAGCTCCGCGACATGGGCGCGTTCGGAATCAAGATTCCGAAGGAATACGGCGGTCTCGGACTTTCACAGATGAGCTACATCCGCGCGATGGAGCTCGTCACTTCGAAAGACGGATCCCTTGTCGCGCTTCTGTCTGCAAGCCAGTCGATCGGCGTTCCACAGCCGCTCAAGCTTTTCGGAACTGAGGATCAGAAGAAGAAATTCTTTCCGCGTCTCGCAAAGGGCGCGATCTCGGCGTTCGCGCTGACAGAAGTGGACGCGGGATCTGACCCTGCGAACATGCAGACGACCGCGACGCCGACAGATGATGGTGAGTATTTCATCATCAACGGTGAGAAGCTATGGACAACCAACGGCACCCGCGCGGAGCTGTTTGTAGTAATGGCTCGCACGCCTGACATCGAGAAGAACGGAAAGAAAGTAAAGCAGATCACTGCGTTCATCGTCGATGCAAGCATGCCCGGAGTCGAAGTCGCGCACCGCCTGCGCTTCATGGGGCTCAAGGCAATCGAGAACGGGGTCATCCGCTTCACCAATGTGAAGGTTCCGCGCGAGAATATTCTCTGGGGGGAAGGAAAGGGACTCAAGCTCGCGCTCGTCACTCTCAACACTGGCCGGCTCACTTTACCCGCAGGATGCGCTGGTGCTGCGAAGCAGATGCTGCGCATCGCGCGCAACTGGGCGAATGAGAGAGTGCAGTGGGGACAGCCCATCGGGAAGCACGAAGCTGTCGCGCAGAAAATTGCGAAGATGGCAGCGAATACATTCGCAATGGAAGCAGTGGCCGAGATGGCGACTGCGCTCTATGAGAAGGGGAATTACGACATTCGTCTCGAAGCTGCGATCGCCAAGATGTACAACTCCGAGGCGGGATGGAAAATCATCGACGACACTCTCCAGATTCGCGGCGGACGCGGATACGAGATGGCGGAGTCACTCGCGCGGCGTGGCGAAAAGCCCATCGCGGTGGAAAGGGCGATGCGTGATTACCGCATCAACCTGATCTTCGAAGGATCTTCGGAGATCATGCGGCTGTTCATTGCGCGCGAAGCGGTGGATCATCACTTCCGCATGGCGTTCGATATCGTAAAGCCCGAGTCGACAATGAAAGAGCGCCTCGCTGCCATGGCGAAGTCGACTCCTTTCTATCTGACGTGGTATCCGTCGCGCTGGGTGAACTCGGGGCGCCTGCGCACGTTCGGCGAATTTGGAAAGCTCGCGGGGCACATGCGGTTCATCGAGCACAACACTCGTCACCTCGGTCGCTCGATATTCCACGCGATGGTACGCTACGGGCCAAAGCTCGAGCGAAAGCAGGCTGTGTTGTTCCGCGCAGTCGACATCGGATCAGAGTTGTTCGCGATGTCGTCCGCGTGCTCGCGTGCGATGATGCTCAAGGAGCGCGGCCAGCCCGAAGCAGTTGCACTTGCCGATACGTTCTGTCGCGAAGCGCGCGTCAGGATCGAGGAGCTGTTCAGGAATTTCTACGGGCCTAACGACGACAACATGTACAGGCTTGCGATGTCAGTTCTCAAGGGCGAGCACGCGTGGCTCGAACAGGGAATTGCGCGCGGCGATACGGAGATGGGGGATGACTCGCATGTCCACTCGCCGGAGAGGCGAGTGGGCGATGCGCGAATGTCTGAATCAGAGGCGTTTGCTGTCGCAGGCTGACGCAGCGAGCTACGCGTCGGACTCCATTCCTTTCATCTCGGCTTCGATCGCTTTCATCTTCTGAGTGATCTCAGCCTCGTGCTCGTTATACCACTTGATGTTGTCGGGATTTGCCTGCATTGCGCGGATGAGCGAATCCTGATTGTCGTTGGGGCGCATCTTCGCAACGCTTGCAGCCATACCTGTCTGCATCATCGACAGAGTCACCATCATGAATTCGCGGGGTGAGAGTCCCGCGGATTTGATCGCGTCGACGAGAACCGGCTCCTTCTCGATTCGCGCTGCCATTTGATCGAGGGAAGCATTGGGATCGCTGGCATCGTTTGCATCGCCGCGATCCTTGAGTGCCTGTCGTTGCGCAGGTGTCATCGACTTGTACTTCGCAGCGATGTTTCGCTGCGCCTGGATGTACTTGTCGATCTTGTCCATCGACAGTTTGTACTTCGTGACGTCCTGAAGGTCTTCCTGCGCCTGCGCCGAAGCTTGCGGGGTCGCAGCGGTCTGACCTGAGGATGGCGTCTGCGACGCGTCGTCCTTGCTGCACGCCGCGGGTGCGACGGCAACTGCGCCTAGAAGAAGGATGGAAAAGACCGACCGGGAATTACGGGGCATCGAAAAACCTCGCAGCGTGAGAAAAAGTCGTCCGGAACGTGCAAAACATCTGGGTTTCGTGCCAGTACCTCGCGAAATCGCAGAATGCCGTCGCGGTGGGAGATCAGAGCATCGAAGTGTCCGGCCGGGACACATGATTTGTGATTGGCAGTTCAACTTCTCGAATGGAAAGTTCGACCGCGGATTAGTGGCCTATGGTTTGCCAACAATAGTTTCCGTCCACAACCTCCGCCGATAAAAGCACCCCGGTCGCGAGACCGGTCCGCAAAGCCGAAGGATCTCGAAGCACGAGATAGCCTGGCCGCCGATGGAAAGGTCCGTCGCCGGCACGATTGCCGGCAACAAAACCTGGCGATCACGGAGCGATCGTATGAAATCCCTTATCACTCTGTCAGTTGCAGCAATCACACTTGCTGCATGCACTGACAGTACATCCCCAACCTCCAACCTCGCAGCAAAGGACGGAAAGCAGAGCGACCCACCGTTTACTGTTTCGGGAAGTCTCACGAACAACACGTACACGTTCGACGACGGAACCTTCAGCTCCTCAGATGGTGGCTCGTTCACCGTCGAGAGCACGGCCGGCGGATTTGGCGCTTCCGCGCCATCACTCGGCGCCGTTTACAACAATGCGTCGAACAAGTTCATCGGAAGACTCGATAACCATCGCGTGAATCTCATCGTTCCAAATGGCGGCTCGAGGTACGACATCAGCTTCGATCTGTACATCATCGGATCGTGGGATGGAAACGGAAAGCAGAGCGGTAAACAGTACGGAGTGGACATCTGGGAGGCAGCAGTCGCATGCTCGCCGACGGGACCCGCAGTACAGACTCTGATTCGCACGACGTTCTCGAACCAGAAGACGGTTCAGCAGAGTTACCCGCACAACTATGGTGAAGGCGGCGGCTCGAACAAGGCGGCTGACGGCGCATTCGCGGTCGACGCTCTCGGATTTGTGAACGATCCGACTTCGCACACACCGCAGTTCCAGAGCTACGGCGACACCTGGTACAAGATGCACTTCACGGGTCAGAATCCGTGCGGTGCTGGCGCCCCGCTCTTCCTGCAGTGGTCGGTTCCTGGCGCAACGCTCCAGTCGAACTACGACGAGTCGTGGGGAGTCGACAACGTTCGCATCATGACGGACGCCTGATCGGAAGCGACTTGAAACAGCAACGGGGACCCTGTCGCGGTCCCCGTTTTTGTTTTAAATCTGCGGCACACCCCACAGCCAGGATCATGAGCAAGATCTGGATTGCCGCGCTTATCGTCACGATGTCGTGTGCAAAGCAGGAGAGCGCACCTCTTGCAGCGACTGACTCGCTGCCTTCTGCACCCGTGTCGTCATCCGCGGAAGACAAGGCGGCGCTCGCGAGCTACACGCTCGACATGGAGAAGATCAACAAGCTCAGCGCGTTCATGGCGAACGCTGCATCGTACAGGAAGAGCCACCCCGGTGAAGATCTGGAGGTGAGTCTCGATGCAACTGATGATCTCGACACGTCGATTCAGAAAATCGAATCCAATACGGCGGCGAAGCAGCTTCTTACTGAGTCCGGCCTGACCGCTCGCGAATACGTTCTTCTCGTAAGCGCGTACCTCGGGGCAGGGATGACGGTCACGATGCTCGACACAAATCCAAATGCTAAGATTCCCGACAACGTGAATCCGAAGAATGTCGAGTTCATCCGCACGCACAAGGCGGAGCTCGACCAGATGAAGAAAGCGATGGAGGAGAACGAGTAATCGACTGACCACTGAGAACTGGGATTGAGAACTGGAAACTGAGGACTCATAACTGGAAACTGATAGCTCTCGCTCTGGATGGGTTTAACCCCGGTCAGAACGAGAGCTATCAGTTTCCAGTTACGAGTCCTCAGTTTCCAGTTCTCAATCCCAGTTCTCAGTACTCAGTACATCTGCTCAAGGCAGCGTTTATTCAGAGCATTGTCCCACGCAGGAAGAACAACGCGACGTAAAAGTAAATACTGAGAGCCGTCACATCGACGAGCGTTGCGACGAATGGCGCCGAGGCGCTCGCGGGATCGAATCCGATTCTTCTCAATACAAATGGCAGCATCGAGCCGGCGAGTGATCCGAACGTAACCACGCCGACGAGAGCAAATCCCACAACGGCAGCAATCGCGAGATAGTGGTCGCCGTAACCGCCGCCGATTCCGAGGTACTGCCAGATCAGCACTCGCAGCACACCGAGGAATCCGAGCAGCAATCCAAGTGCAAATCCTGACGGCAGCTCGCGCAATGCGACGCGCCACCAGTCTTTGAGTGTCACTTCACCGAGCGCGAGTGCACGGATGATCAAGGACGTGGCCTGCGACCCGGAATTTCCGCCGGAGCTCATGATCATTGGAATGAAAAGCGTAAGCACAAGTGCGCGGCTCAGCTCCAGCTCGAAGTGCTTCATTACTGCCGCGGTGCCCATTTCTCCAATCAGCAGTATCGACAGCCAACCGCCGCGTTTCCTGATCATGCTCGACAGGCCGATCTGCATGTACGGCTCGTCGAGTGCCTCCATTCCACCGAATCGCTGTACGTCTTCTGTGTGCTCTTCGACGAGCGCATCGATTACGTCATCGACTGTGACAACTCCGAGTATGCGGTTGTGCTCGTCGACAACGGGGAGCGCAACGACGTCGTAGTTCGACGTGAGCTGCGCGACTTCCTCGCGATCCATGGTCGGCGGAACGGTGACGACTTCTTCCCATGCAACATCGCGGATCAATGCGCCTTCAGGTGCAGCGAGCAGCTCGTGCAGCGACAGGACGCCGACGACTGCACCCGTTGAATCGACCGCATAGATCGCATGCATCGCTTCGCGCCGTCCACCGCGGGCAATGCGGCGTACACCTGCAAGCGCATCTTCGACTCTTTCGTTTTCATTCACCGAGACGAACTCGGTGGTCATGAGTCCGCCCGCAGTGTCGGGCTCGTAGGCCAGGAGGCGCTCCGTTTCCTCGCGCTCCGCTTCCGGAATCTTTGCGAGGATTTCGTCGGCGCGCTCTTCTTCCATTCCCTCGAGCACGTCGGCGCGCTCGTCGGGATCCATTTCCGTGACGAGAGCGGCGGCCTGCCGGGTCGGGAGACCTTCGAGAACTTCGCCGCGCAGCTCTTCGTCGAGATATTCGAGAACGGCTGCAGCGCGCTCCTGAGGAAGCGCCTTTAGAAGATCGGCAACACGCTCGCGAGGAAGGGCTTCAGCAATATCCGCGAGATCAGCGGGATGAATCTCCTCGGTCTCGACCGCCAGGCTTGCCGGATCTTCGTCGAGTACGTCGAGTATGTCGGGGGCCAGCAGCAGTGCGGCCATCCCCCTCACTTTGTATTCGCCAGTTGGCGTATGCAGGGGGGTGTGCCGCTCTCCTTTCATCACACCACCGGCAGCGTGCGGCGGTCGTCGCGGAATTCCGCGACTTCGTAGCCGGCGATTGAGATAGCCTCCCGGATAGCGTCCTGCGTGACGCTTCCATCGTGCTCTATGACTGCCTTGCCGATCGACACATCAGCGCGCTCGACACCCGGAACTCCGCCGAGTGCCGTGAATACGGCACGCACGCAGTGAGAGCAGCTCATTCCGTTGATTGTCGCTGTGGTAGTCATTTGGCAATTATAGTAACGTATCCATGCTTTGCCCACCGTCTCGTTCGCATGGCACTTTCTGCCATCGACGAACGTATTGATCCCTGAGGATGAAGCAATGACCGAGCCCCGATATCAGCAGCTGGAAAGGCCAGACGATCGTTTGTATCTCGATCATCCCGATGAGCGTGCTGTGCCGCAGTCTGCCGCTGAGCGCGCCTTGAAGGAGCCGTTGTTCAACAAGAAAGTCATGATGCTGTGGGCCGGTGTCACGCTCGCACTGTATGTTGCGTTCGGTGTCGTTGTTCCAGCCGTGTTCGATGCGGTAAAGTCTTCCTTGAAGGAAGCTGTGGAGAGCGCCGAAACTGCGCCCGACGGCACGAAGATCATCAAGCTCAAGAACGGCAAGACGATCACGATTACAAAGAACGGGCACAACGGCGTGACGATCTCCACCGGAACAGGGTCGGGTACACCGGCTCCGGAGCCAGTAGCCGCGCCTGCAATCCCGGCAGGGGCTGCGCCGGCTGCGCCGGCGCCACCAGCCCCTGCAAAGAAGTAGCTACTAGAACTTCGCTACTTTCGGGGGGACGGGGGGATTCTTTGCCCTCGACACAAGCGTCTTCTCGAGTGCGGGCACGAAGATGTCGTACGATGATCCCGGATGCCAAAGCACCCAGCCCTCATAGCCCGAGTCATAAACTGCTTTCTTCTGCGCCTCGATCTCGGCAGGCCCGTACTTCGGTGCACCGAGCGAAAATGCCTGGAGCCACGGTCGCACACGCTCACCCTTCAACCCGATTGCCTCATTTCGCACGCGACCGCGTGATATCGCGATGTGAATCGTGTTGTAAGGATCGGCGTTAGGTGATTTGAGGCCAAACGACCCGCGCGGGTAGTGCGACGGATACACCATCGGAAGCACGACGTCGACGACTTTCACAATCGGCTCCCATCTCTGTCCCACTTCGAGTGCGCCACCAACTGTCGTGACGAGACCGAAGATGTCGGCCGTCGTTCTGACACCGAGAGGATCGAGCCGCTTCTTTGCAGTCGCGAGAAACTCAGCAAGAGTCTCTGTCTTTCCGCGGCCGTTGGATTCCGGAAAAACCTGCTGCGGAAGACTCTTGTATGGCTCAGGAAAGCGGATGTAATCGAACTGAACTTCGCCAAAGCCCATCTTTACCGCTTCCTCTGCAATCCTGAAGTTGTATTCCCAGATTGCATTCGCATACGGATTCACCCACGTCAGTCCCTTGTGATCGCGCCATGGTGAGCCGTCGGCTTTCCTGATTACATGATTCGGATTCATGCGCGCCGTCACTGAATCCTTGAACACGACGATCCGCGCGATCGGAAGTATTCCATGCGCGTTGATCGTATCGAGCAGCGCTTTGATGTTCGCGACTTTGGTTTGCGTGCCCGCGTTTTTCTGGAGCATCGGATCGCTCGAGTTGTAGTTCAATCCGAACTCGTCCTTGACATCGATCACGAATGCGTTGATCTCGGTCGAATCAGCGATTCCGATCAGATGCCGCATTTTCTTCGTGCTTTGGGCGGCAAACCTGTTCACATACAAGCCACGAATCGGCGTTTCGGGATCGGTGCGCAGCTTCATCACCGACGCGGGAATATTTCCTGAGGCAGCAGGAGCGGGCTGAGCCGATGCAGTCTGGACGCCGATGCCGGATTTCGCCGCGGAATCGGCGGCAAGCTCGGTCTTTCCGGCTGCTGCATCACGGCTGTTGACGCACGCTGCAAGAACTACGGGAAGTAGCAGAAGAGAACGCATGTGGGGATACAAATCGGTGAGGTTTGGGAGGGCATCATGCACTATATTTGCCAGCGATGAAATACCCCAGCTGGCTTTTTCTGTTACCGCTGGCCGCGTGCTCATTGCCTGCGCCCAACCCGCCGTCCGCCGAGTTTCTCATTGCTGATGCGGGGTCGACGTATTGGGTAAAGAGCGGGCCCCGGGGAATGACCGCCCGCACTTCGCCCCTCATTCTCACGACTGCTGACAACCGCTTCTACGAAGTCTACGTCGGAGAAGAAACGCGATCGTATGCGAACGCGGTTTTCACCCGCGAGCCTATCTATAGTCGTGACCTGTTGAGCGGTCGCGAAAAGCTGTTATGGCAGGACGCTGAGGTCTCGGCCTGGGAAAAGCAGTTCCTGAAGGACAATCCACGTGCTGAGCGTCTCAGCGAAGATGCGGAGGCAGACGATCCCACGGTGTCAGCGACGGGACAGTCCGATATCCTCGCGGTCATGGGACCATACGTTCTCTATGATCGATGGGTAATGCTCGAACGCGAGGATTATCAGCAAGCCGATTCGTCGCGCGAGGCGATTGACATTCGATCGGGTAAAGCGGTCTCACTCAGCGCTGTCGTACGAGACACTGCGATTCTCGGTCCGGGCGCAGTGCGCGAGAAAGACAATGTGCGATGGCGCCATTCGGGATACGACGTCGTTGCGCGATGGGATGAAGAGCGGGGCGAGAGCCGCGTTTTTCTCCGCGACCGCCGCGGCAATGAATGGACAGTCGGCTATCTCGCGGCGCGCCTGCCGAGAATTTTCTGGCTCGACGAGCCGCGAGTGGATCCGCGACTCAGGAATGCGCTCGCAACAGCGTTCGATGATGCGAGAGCCGATGACATCGACACGCAGCTGGTGCTTCAGCACGGCCTGGTTCAGCTCGCATCACTCAACCAGTGACGCAAGGCTCGACATCACGCACGGTTCGTGAGACTCAGCACGAAACGTCGCAGCTTATGCTTCCGCAGCATTCCAACAATCTCGGACTCGTCTTTGGAGGAGTGATACTCGGGATGATGGACACAGCATCGGCTGTGTGCGCAATTCGACATGCGCGTGCCACGTGCGTCACAGCATCAGTCGACCGCGTGGACTTCCGCGAGCCGATTCACCTCGGCGACCTGGTGATAATGAAGTGCAGCGTGAATTACGTTGGCCGCACTTCGATGGAAGTCGGCGTGCGGGTAGAAGCAGAGGATCTTCAGACGGGAAACCGTCGTCATACCAATTCGTGTTATCTCACCTTCGTCGCGATCGATCGCAACGGACGTCCGGTGGAAGTTCCCCGACTTGTTCCCGAATCGGAAGACGAGTTGCGGAGATTCGAGGCAGCAAAGGCGCGCCGTCAGCGCCGGCTCGAAGAGCGAGCTGCAGAACAGGCAGCGCAGGGTAAGCCTTGACCCGGGCATGCGGCCTGCGCAGAGTACGCGCATGGCAGCAAAGTTTACAGTAGAAGCAGCGAACAAGACTCTCCCGCTCGTGCGGCGCATCGTGAGCGATGCAGTTCGCGATTACTGGCGCTGGCAGGAAAAAGTGCGCGAGTACGAGGAAGTTGCGGCAAATCGCAAGATCGATCAGCCCAACGATGAGGCAGATCGTCTCGAGCGTGAGACGCAGCAGCTTGCGCGCGAGATCGATGGATATATCGCCGAAATTCGACAGCTCGGTGTCGAGATGAAGGGAATCGACACGGGCCTTGTAGATTTCCCTGCGGAAGTCGACGGCAGGGAAGTGCTTCTCTGCTGGCAGCTTGGTGAAGAGTCAGTCCAGTACTGGCATGAAGTCGACGCGGGATTTGCGGGCCGTCAGCCAGTCACATCGATACAGGGAAACTGAATGGCAAGGGATTCGAGAGAGTTCAAAGGACCTGACGGAACGCGTTGGACCGTCGAGGTGCGCATGCCCACTGCGAGCAATGCGATGATCGTCTTCCACAATCCCGCGGGCAGCTTATCCGGGCGCGATCGATACGCGTGGTATCAGTGGCATGGTCCGGAAGCGCGCAGTGTGACATCACGCGTGTCGCCTGATTCGGTGATGAAAGTTCTGACAGATGATACGCTCGCGCTTCTTTTTCGGCGGTCGATGCTGATCACGGCAGGTGAGACTCCGCTCGCTGGGGCGCCGAATACAGGCTACTGACGCCGCTCCGAGCGATTTGGGCGCACGAATTCACACGAAAAAAAGCGAATTAGAACCTTCGAGTGGGGAAAATTGTTTCGCTGCTCCAGAACTAACAACAATTATTTGTTTTAGTTCTGGCAGGTGTGAAATCATCTACCGATGCGAAGGGTTCTAATTCGCTTTTTTTCGTGTTAATTCGTGCGCCAAGCTCGTTCGACGCGGCTTCAGTCCCGGATACCAGATCATGAAGACGACTCAACGCTCCGCATTTAACGCCTAAGGAACCCGATCAGGCCATATTTCCTGAATGGCAATCCCGAAGTTCCGCGACCAGGTTCGCATGATCCGCCGCGCACTGCTTCTCAGGTGCCCGCACTGCGGATCAAAGGGAATCATGGCGACGTGGTTCCGGCTTGCCGACCGCTGTCCGCGATGCAAGCTCAACACGAATCGCGAAGAAGGCGACTACTTCCTCGGCGCATACGTGATCATGCTCATCGCGATCGAGCTTCTGTTTGCGTTCCTGTTTCTCGTAGTGCTGATAGTCACGTGGCCCAATCCGCCATGGGAAGCAATACAGTGGGTCGGTGCGATCGTACTCTCCGCCGGCGCAATCATCGCCTATCCATTTGCGAAGACGCTGTTTCTCGCAATCGACCTGATCTTCAGGCCAGTCAATGCGTCAGAGCTTGGATGGTATGAAGATGAGGGTGACGGGTAACGGGTTATGGGTTTCTGAGGTCATGAGGTAACGGGTCATCAGTTCTGTGTCTTGTGTATAGACAGGACCCCTGACACATGACCCATCACACATGACCTTAGAAACCCAT
>DASUXX010000009.1:0-21506 GCA_036377755.1 Gemmatimonadaceae bacterium | reverse complement strand
AGATTGAAATATCTGGCAACTGGCAACTTCGCTTCTGGCAACTACGATCTGGTGTGTCTCAGCTATTTAGTCACTCCGCCGTACTTCGCAGTAATCGCAGCCCGTGCAGCAGATGCAAGGATTGCATTGCCCGCCGCATTCGGATGCACTCCATCCAGACTCATCGTTGCACCGAATGGAGTCTGCGACGTCGCAACGAGAACGAGATCGAACGGCGCCCCAACCTTCGCATTGTCGTACAGAACGCCGAGCGACATCGTAGCGTAGCCGTTCTCGTTTGCTTTCGTTGTGATGAACGTGTTGTATTGCGCCGCCTGATTGTTGAGAGTGGTCACCTCAGCAGGCGAAAGAATTCCATCGGCGACATTCGCGACATTCGCACACGAGAATGTGTATGCGCCCTGACCAACACGCGCCGCACCATTCGCAAGCGCGCCGAGAAGCCCGAGCAGCGTGACATAGTTCGGACTTGTATCGCAGTCGGAGCTCACGCTCACATTCAACAGGGCAAATGCCGAACGCTGCGCCGCGACCTCCGCAGATGTTCGAACAGCAGGCATTCTGGAAAGATCGGTTGGGAGCGTAACGAGCAGAGCTTTCGCCCCGGTCTGCTTCACCGCATCGATGATCTCTCCATACGCTGACTGAAATTCTGCGATCGGCGCGAGCGTCGTTCCAATTTCAACGCGTCCATTGAGCGCTTGAAGCAGCTCGGCGCCACCAAATTCGACAGACACAAAAGTCGGATTCTGCGCTCTCATCGCCGTCACCTGAGTCTGACCCGCGGCGAGCACACGAGCAGTAACCGTTGCGTTTGTCGGCGTCTCCGTCGTGGCATCGAGAGCAGTCTGACCGGTAATAGCAACATTCTGCGCGGGAAGAGCCACACCCGCGGCGTTCGCTGCGCAGGTAAGCGGAGTGGTGAGAGCGGAGCTATTGTCGAGCCGCTTGAGCTGAATGAGCGGCGATGTGAATGGAGGCTGGCATCCCGGAGATTCGATCAACGGCTGCGTAAATGTCACTCCGACATTATTCGCGAGGAGCTTCGGCCACGACGTTTCCTGAGTTGCTGCAACGACCCCGTCGTTGGCGTAGCCCATCGAGATACTCGTCCCCATGGCGACATACTTGCCCATGTCGGCGCCCTCGGCGTCGGGCTCGACTCCTGTCTCGACGCGTTCACACGCAGCCACACCCAGCCCGAGTCCAAGGATCCAGATTCTCCTCATTACCACTCCGCTCCTGATGCTTTTATTCGAAACGTGCCCCGGAGCGTTCCACAGCAATCCTCGTACGCGTTTATGGGTTATAATTCCCGGTTCACAAATCTGCCTCGCAACATTCGATGATCCGCCTCGTTGACGTCTACAAAGCTTTCGGCCCCAAGCAGGTGCTCCAGGGGTTCACGCTCGACGTAAACGAAGGCGAGACGATGGTCATCATCGGCTACTCGGGCACCGGAAAATCGGTGGCAATCAAGCACATCGTTGGATTGCTCGAGCCCGACAGTGGAACGGTCTGGGTCGATGGTCTCGAGGTACCAAAGCTCACGCGTCCGCAGCTCTATGCGCTCCGCGCAAAAATCGGATACGTGTTCCAGTTCGCAGCGCTGTTCGACTCGCAGACAATTGGTGAGAACGTCGCGATGGGACTGCGCAAGGAAGGAACGCTCAGCGAAGGAGAGATCAGCAAGCGCGTAAGCGAAGCGCTCGAGCTCGTTGATCTTCCCAACGTCGAGACCAAGATGCCCGCTGAGCTCTCCGGTGGAATGAGGAAGCGGGTGGGAATTGCGCGCGCGATTGCGCGGCGGCCGAAGTACATCCTGTACGATGAGCCCACCACCGGTCTCGACCCCGTGACGAGCGCCGTCATAGACGAGCTGATGGTGCGCATGCGCGAGCGGCTTGGTGTCACGAGCATCGTCATCACCCACGACATGCGGTCCGCATACCGGGTAGGATCACGCATCGCGATGCTTTATGAGGGGAAAGTTCGCCAGGTAGGTACCGTGGATGAGATCCAGCACACTACCGACCCGATCGTCCGGCAGTTCATCGAGGGGAAACCCGACCTCGAGCTGGTGGAGGCCGGTGTCTAGGACGGGCGAATTCTCATCGGGAGAGCTGCCCACTCTCCTGGTTTACGCACCACGTGAGCGGGCGCGCACATTCGTGCGCACGTCATTCCCGAAAAGGAAATTCAGGATCGTCAGCGCACGCGATCTGTCAGAGTTCCGCGAAGTATTTCGTTCGACACTCGTCGATGCGGCGCTCGTAGATGTCGGATCTGCATCAGCAGCAACGAGCGCTGGCGGTGAAGCATCCAGCGCAGGTCATGCTGCCGCGGCAACAACGAGCGATGATACGTGGAAGATCGCAGGCCTCGCTCACGAATTTCCGAGCGCGCCATTCTTTGCGATCTCGCCAATGCGTGCCACCGATGGCCCCGCGCTCGCGCGATGTGCAGCACTAGAGTTCTGCGATGTTCTCGTCGATGGAATCGATGAGCCGGTTGCGCGTGATGTTGTTGGACCTCGCACTTTCACAGCGCGCTTTTCTGCGGCGCTTGCAGCTCCGCCACCGTCGCTCGGGCTCAAGACGGACATGCAGCTTGCGACATGGCGTTCGGTTCTCGGATCAGCGGGACGGCCGGTTAGAACAGCGAATCTCGCCCGGGAAGTCGGCGTGAGCCGCGAACATCTCTCACGACATTTCTCGGCACCCGGCGCGCCGAATCTCAAGCGTGTTATCGATCTCGTACGTATGATCGGCGCCGCCGAGCTCGCAAAGAATCCAGGACTCGACATCCGCGACATCGCACGCATACTCGGCTTCGCATCGTCATCACATCTTGCAGTGACTGCTCAGCGCGTGCTGGGCACTCGTCCCGCTTCTCTGTCGCGACTGAGAACCGTGGACCTGATAGAGCGGTTCACTCAGGGAAGGACGCGGTCGCGCGGCTAACGGAGCCGAGGAATGTGCGCAGAACGCACATTCCTGCGGGCCTGTCACTTTGGAGGTGTGGATCCGGCACGTTAATGCAACGATCTCCACGAGGGCGCGCTGGCACCTCGCATCACAAGCTCGGCATTGGCACCGCTCGGTGAGATGCTGTAGATGTCACGAGAATCGCGTGCGTAGGTGATGCGCCCGTCAGGCGACCATGCGGGGTCTTGCACACCAGCATACTCGTGAGTCCCGGGGATGACCGACAAAGTTGTGGCGCGCGAGTCCGTGACGCCGAGCGCCATCCAACAAAAGAAGGGACACATGCTCTCGTCGTAGAGGGACACCGCTAAATGCTGTCCGTCCGGCGCCCACGCGACGGCCGTCGGCAGGAACGAGTCGAACCGCTTTGCCAGCACTTCAAAGGCGGACCCGTCGGGATTCATTATGCCAAGTCCTTCGCTACCCAGGACGAACGCTATCTTCGTCCCGTCGGGCGACCACGATACCGATAACAACGACGGTGTATCGACTATCGTCCACTCCATTGCGTCCGTGGTGATCAAAATAGTTTTGTATGAACAGTCAAGCGCACCGCAGACGCCGCTGCTGGTCATTATCTGACGTCCATCAGGCGACCACGTCGGTCGCAGTGCTGTTCCCGGGAGCTGGTTTGCGGTGCACCTGATCGCGTTTCCATCTGCATCCGTGATGCATATCTCGGATGAACCGTAGGAGTAGCGCACGAACGCGAGTTGCGATCCGTTTGGCGACCACACTGGATATTGTGCGGCGGTCAGGAGCAGAGCCGGATCCGGACTGGCAAGGTTTGAGACGTATATGTTGCCATTCCGTTCGAAAGCGAGTTCCAGGTTTGATAAGCAGACGTCATCATCCTCGCACAGTGACGCTCTGAAAACCGCCTCGGCGTTGCCGCCACGGACAGTTACCTCCTGCGGTCCGTCACTTCCGAGCGTCCAATGACCTGAACTTGCCATCCCAAGAACATCTGTCGAGTCGACGGCATCAGTGACATTGCCACCGCCAGACGATATGGAGAAGGTAACAGGCGTTCCCACCGCCACTATGTTGTTGTAGGCATCGACTGCACTGACTCGCAGAAGAAAGCGCAATGGCCGTCCGCGTTGGCCGCGCTGTCCATCGCCGCTGATGATGTTCAGCTTTTCGATGGGACCTGCGATCGTTCTCACGACGAAATCGATAGCAGGCGCGCCATCTGTTCGGGCACGGATCCAGTATGAGCGTGGAATAGTATCGAGGGTGAAAGGCGTAAGACGCGCGATCCCATTTGCGTCAGTTTTCGCCTCACCAACTGGAAAATCTCCGGGCAAACGCGTAAACAGCACTCTCACGCCCTCGACGGGTCTGCGGTTGGCGTCACGAAATGCATGGATCGCTGGACCGTCCGCGATTGCTGCCCCGACGATTCCTCTGAACTCGGTTGAGCCAGCTGGTTCCACTTGAAGAATGAAGTCGGGGCGCGCCTCAGGATCCTGTTCAGCAACCGGCGCGCTTGCATCGCAACCCATGAGAGAGCCGGCAACCAGAAGTACTTTTACGTCGCGCACCAGCCGAGATCGTTTAACTCTTGTCATCGTGCGGCCCCCGCTTGAATTGTCGGCTTACAAGAGCCAGCGACTAATCGGCTCTACACCGTCATGCGCAGAAAGCATCAAGCAGGGGCAAGCTGCGATTGCCGTCGTACACCGGGCGGCTACTTTATACGCGTCGCCATGCCGGGCCGCGCATGAATTCCGATCCGTCACTTCGCGTCACTACAAGAGAGCTCATCGAAACTGCAGAAAGGGGCGACCCGGCCGCTCTCAATCAGCTCATACCGCTGATCTATGATGAGCTGAAGGCTCTCGCTCATCGCCGACTTTTCGACGAACGACGCCAGGATTCAATGCAGACGACAGCGCTCGTGCACGAGGTTTACCTCAAGCTTGTAGATGACGAGCGCGTCACGCAGCAGGGCAGAGGCTATTTCTTTGCCGCGGCGAGTCGCGCGATGAGGCAGGTTCTCGTCGACCGCGCGCGACGGCGTCTTGCTCGCAAGAGAGGCGAAGGCATCGAATTTGTTACTCTCGATGAAGACAATCCCGTAGTCACTCCGGACGCTGCGGAGCTGATTGCTCTCGACGATGCGTTGACATTACTCGCTGATCAAAGTCTGCGGCATGCTCAGGTTGTCGAGTTTCGTTATTTCGCAGGCATGAGCGTCGAGGAAACCGCCACTGCTCTTGGCGTTTCTCCAAGAACAGTGAAGTCGGACTGGGCGATGGCGCGAGCGTGGCTTTTCGCGCAGCTCGGTGGAAAGGGAAATACCGCTTCGGCCTCTCCGCGACGATGACACACTCAAACGAGAGATGGCATCAGCTCGAAGAACTTTTCGAGGCAGCGCGCGATCTTTCGCCGGCTCAGCGCGAGCGGCTGTTTGGTTCGCACTCGCTCGATTCGAAACTGCGTCAGGAAATCGATGACCTGCTCGAGGCGCACGATGCCCTGGAATCGAGCGACGAAGAGGGTCTTCCCGATTTCCTCGCACCAGTGCGCGCGTCTGCGCTCTCGCAGCGAGCGGACGATGCCTACGATCCGCTCGGCATCAATGGCAAGAGTATTTCACACTTCCAGATTGAGAAATATCTGGCTAGTGGTGGAATGGGTGTCATTTACACTGCGATGGACACGCAGCTTGGACGAACTGTCGCGCTGAAGTTTCCGCTCCCGCATCAGAGGCTGAATCAAATAGTCAAGGAGCGTTTTATTCGCGAGGCGCGCTCGACCGCCGTTCTCGATCATCCAAACCTCTGCACCGTGTACGAGGTTGGTGAAAGTACGCACGGCCTGTTCATGGCGATGCCGCTCTATAAGGGCGAGACAATCAGCGACCGTCTTGAGCGTGAAGGTACGTTGTCGGTTGCTGAAGCAATAAGAATCACGCGCGAGCTCGCGACTGGGCTCGGATCGGCACATGCGGCCGGAATCGTACATCGGGATATGAAGCCGGGCAATGTGATGCTGCTGCCAAATGGCGCGGTAAAGATCCTCGACTTCGGTATCGCCAAGGCGCTCGACGTCACATTCACAAGATCGCGAAACACGCTCGGTACTATCGCGTACATGGCCCCCGAGCAAATCAAGGGCGATGCAGTTGACGGGCGGACCGATCTCTGGGCCGTTGGAGTGATTTTGTACACGATGCTGACGGGAGAGCTGCCGTTTCGTGGCGAAACCGAGGTTGGCGTGCTGCATTCCATATTGCATGACGAGCCGCGGCGCATTGCGACGGTCGATGCGCGAGCCCGGCGGGTGCTCGACACTCTCGTCCACGGATTACTGCAGAAAAAATCTCGAGACCGATATGCTTCTGCAGAGATGCTGCTGGCTGATCTCGACGCAGTGGATGCAGGGCGGGATCCTGCACATACGGTTTCAGTACTAGAGCGGGCACGGCATCGCATCCGTATGCCAATGGCTTCGCTCGGAGTAATCCTATTGAGCGCACTAGGCGCAGTGACATGGCTCAGCTCGGGTTCACGTCCCGCAGCACCGAATCCAGCGACACCGGCAGTGAGGTTCGTAAACAATGCCGCAGTCATTAGCACCTCGTCGGAGCTGCTCGCCGTTCTTTCACCAGCAAATGAAGGCAAACACGTTCGTTTGAAGCCAGGCACTTTCACGATCGATCGTCCACTTGTCGTGCCCGATGGAATGACGCTCGAAGGGGAAGGTGTAATGACCTATGCGCTCGAAGGCTATGCGACGGGTTTTCGCGAAGGACCGAAGACCACATTGCGGATGGTTGCGAACACTGCCGGCGACCTTCTGACGCTCGGGAACAATGTCACGCTCCGCAATCTCGAGATTGCCGATCTCGATGGACGCACGGGCAATCTCCTCAAGATCGAGTCGCGACGAGCCGGCGATGTCGTAGCGGCTACCATCACTGAGTCTGTTCTGATTAATCCAAACCCGCTAACACCCGGAAATGCATCGGGGCGCGGCTTTCAGATCACGACACGGAATGCGAGCAAAGGAGCTGGTTCGCGGGCACACGAAGGCGCTGTCGTGTCGGTGAAGCTGCTGCGGTCGGTACTCAAATCACCGGCAGGGGGCGGCGGTTTTTTCGCTTTCAATTTTGCGCCGAAAAGTAGGATCTCACTGGAGATTCAACGCAGCCTCATTGGTGGCTCCAGTGAAGCAAACGGCGGTGTGAGCAATCCCGATTCAGTTTACGATTCGGAAGTACGCATCACGTCGACGGACAATGTGTACCGCAACGAGTGGTCAAACTTGTGCACGCAGCTAGTCACAGGTTGGAATCTGACGGGCGGTTCCGGTACACCTGTAGCACGAACGCTTCCTGGTACCGCGCACAACCGGCTGATTGTGCGCTCGACCAATGATCTCATTGAGGATTTTACGACGGGAATAGTTGCCACCGGGTCTCGAAGATTCTACCCGGCACCGCGAAACGGACCATCGAACGACAATCATGTCGACTTATTGCTGACCGGTACCACGATCTCGACGCCGGAGTGTCCATCCGGCGTTCCGTCCGGCAGTGCGGCCGGTATGTCGACTGATCGAGTGGGGGCGGTTATGGATTTCAGGTTTATCGGTGGCAGTGTAGCCAGGGGTGAATTCGGCGCCGGGGACAATAACACTGTAAGGGTAGAGCTCCGAGGCGTGACCGGCAGCGGCAAGCGAGCGAATCGGTACGCGGATGCTGCAAGTTTCTCCACTCCGCTGAAATCAGAGCTCAGAGGAAAAGGAAACCGTCTCGAGATCGTTGGTGATCGGAAGACATTCAAGCGGCTCAATGATGCAATCGATCCTGCTCCGGGGCCGGAGTTCTTCACGACGAAACGATGATTAACGGAGCCACGAGCGAGTGATGTGTTCGGCGACCAAGCCAATACTCGCAGCATTACCACTCGCGCTCGCGATCAGCGTTCCTGGCGCGATCAGCGCTCAAGATCGAGCGGAGCTTACCGGAATTGTGCGCAATGCGGCAAACGGAGATCCCATTGCGAACGCGACCCTAACTGCCGTGAATGGAAGAAGGCGCACTACCGACGGCGCGGGGAGATACCGGTTCACGATTGAAGCGGGCGCATTGCGCATACGCGCAACTGCTTTCGGGTTCAATGCTGATTCTCAGGCGATCGTCATCACTGCAGGATCCTCGAACGTGATGGACTTCGCTTTGAAGCCGAGCGCTGTGCTTCTCGATCAGGTGGTTACGATCGGTACGCGCGCTGCCGAGCGCACAGCGGCTGCATCACCGGCTCCTATTGACATGCTGTCGGGAAAGCAGCTCGAGCAAACCGGCGCAATAGAAACGTGGCAGCAATTGCAGCGGCTCATTCCATCCGTGAACGTCCCGCACAATCTGGTGAGCGACATTGGCTCGAGACCGATCACGCTGCGCGGTCTGGCGCCGCACCACATACTCGTTCTTGTGAACGGGAAGCGTCGGCATCCGGCGGCAGTTCTGCTGGGCCAACAGCCAACAGGCGTTGCCAGCACTGCGTTCACGGATCTCAGCGCAATTCCATCGAGCGCAATAGATCGCATAGAAGTCCTGCGTGACGGCGCTTCCGCACAATATGGGTCGGATGCGATAGGCGGAGTCGTCAACGTCATCCTCAAGTCGGGAGAACGACGTGATCTTCGCGCTTCGATCGGTCAGGCGCTCAGCTCGGAAGGCGGCAGAAGTCATCGTGATGGACGTTCGATCGCTGCGAATGCGACAATCGGAAAACAATCGCGGAGCGGCGCGAATGTCACGTTCAGTGGGGAGGTGCGTCACCGTGAGCCAACCAATCGCGCGTATCCCGACGTGCGCCAGCAGTACTTCACAGGTGATTCGAGAAACAATGATTCGCCGCGTATTTCGAGCTTCATCGGCGATGGGGAGATCAACGATTTCAATTTTTTTCTAAATGCAGGGCGGCCGGTTGGCAGAAGCTCAGAGCTGTATGCATCAGCAGGAGCTGCGCGACGAGACAACGTGACACCCGATGCTTTTTTTCGAAGACCTCTGTCTGAGCGCACTGTCCGGCCGCTTTATCCCGACGGGTTTCTTCCGAAGATCGAAACCAGCAATCGCGATTTATCCGGATTCGCAGGAATGCGGAGCACTTCCGGCGACTGGCTCTGGGATATAAGCACCGGGTGGGGAATGAATCGCGTCGATTACAACCTAGGCAGCACCGTCAATCCGTCGATGGGTGCCGAAAGCCCGACCAGTTTTTTTATCGGTCGTGTTCGCGCGGGACAGTGGACCACCAACGTCGATCTATCACGCGACATGGAAATCGGCCCTCTCCCACTCACTCTTGCGGGTGGCGCTGAATTTCGCGTCGAGACGTACCGAATTGGTTCAGGTGACGAGGCTTCGTGGCGCGATGGCGGAGTGTCCATTCTGGATGGACCGCAGGCAGGCCGGCTTGCTCCAGTCGGAGCAGAAGGCATGATTGGATTCCGCCCCGCTGACCACGTTTCAAAGAGTAGAAGCAGCCTGGCACTGTATCTCGAATCCGATGGCCGGCCATTTCAAAGACTGCTGCTGCAACTGGCGGGGCGCGTAGAGCAATACAGCGATTTCGGCTCGAAGGTGGACGGTAAGATCAGCACGCGCTTCGAATTCGTTCGCGGCGCAGCAGCGCGCGCGTCCGTCAGTACCGGGTTTCGTGCTCCTTCGCTGAGTCAGCAGTACTTGTCGACAACAAGGACAATACCTGGTCCGCCGGTAAACGGCGTTCAGCTTGGACGGCTTCTGCATACGTTCCCGGTGAATAGCGATGTCGCAAGGCTGATGGGAGCGACTCCATTACGTCCTGAAACCTCCATTACCCGCACAGCCGGCCTAGTACTGAATGTGCCTGATGTCCCGTTTCTGTCAGCGGACTTCTACGCAATCGATATCAATGATCGCATTGGAAGCGCAGGTCAGGTGGTTGACGAGTCATTTTTGCGCCTGTTCGAAGAGCACGGTTTTCGCGGAGTCAGTGCAGGTACCTACTTTCGCAACAACGTCGACATGCGCACGCGCGGCGCAGACGTTGTTATCAGTTATGCGATATTGGCGCGGCATTCCTCTGTCACTCGACTGTTCGGAGCATATAATCACAATCGCAATCGCGTAACGCGGATCGCGCCACCGCCTCCGGAGCTCGAGAACTTTCCGTCATCGCAATTCGGCAGGTCGCAGCAAGGCGCAATCGAACACGGTCAGCCACGGCAGACAATCATTCTCGGTGTCGATCACACGCATCGAAACCTTGGGCTCAACGTGGGGAGCCAGTTGTCGGGTCCGACCGCGCAACTCGATATGACTAATCCGGATGCGGATCAGTACGTAGCGGCGAAATGGATCACCAGTGTTCGCGCGTCATACCGGTTGCGGCGGAGAACCGAGGTATCACTCAGCATCGCGAATTTGTTTGACGTGTATCCGAGTGAAAGCAATGGCTTCAAGGAAGCAGTTGCAACGAGGAGTGAATCGCTGGATGGAATCTCCCGTTATCCTGCAGCCTTGTCGACATTCGGCCTGAATGGCCGCACCATCTATATCCAACTGTCGCATCAATAAGCAGAGCCTGGCAGGACATCGTTGGGAACGATCTTCGCAATGATTCAGGATCGTGACCGCTTCTGATAGGCTGCATCGGCCGCGTATAACGCCATCGACGCGACTCAGGTGGAGAATGCTGCAGCGCCTCGAGCAACATCTCGAGCTGCCGATGGCGGTGCTCGCCGTCGTCTGGCTTGCGCTTTTCATTATCGAGATGATACGCGGCAACAGCCTGCTGCTGATGATTCTCAGCACGGCAATCTGGATCATATTCGTCGCTGAATTCCTGATCAGGCTTCTTGTCGCCCCGGACAGGTGGCAGTTCCTCAAAAGATCATGGCTTACGATCGTTGCGCTCATAGTACCTGCGCTTCGCGTGTTCCGTCTCGCGTCGATTGTGCGGGCAGCTCGAGCAGCTCGAGCAGCTCGAGGAGTGCGATTGATTCGCGCAGTCGGAACGCTGAACCGGGGGATGAGTGCACTGGGCGCAACGTTCCGGCGAACCGGGATTCTTTATGTCACGGGTCTGATCATCGCAGTCTGCTTTGCTGGAGCAGCGGGCATGTATGCGCTGGAGCCGCACGCCACGGATGGCAGCGGATTCTCGAGCTATGCCGACGCGCTGTGGTGGACGGCTATGATCATCACCACACTGGGCTCCGCGTACTGGCCGGTGACCCCAGAAGGGCGCATTCTCGCGGTGCTGATATCGCTCGTTGCTATCGGAGTGTTCGGATATCTCACGGCGACGCTGGCCTCATTTCTTGTCGGACGCGATGCTGCGGCGACTGACGGATCGACTGCATCGGGGCCGGACGTGCGGGCACTCCAGCGTGATATTGCAGAGCTGAGAAAGGAAATCAGGGAAATGATGAAGCAGCAATCGGCTGGAGATTGAATCGCCCGTCACGCATTACCCGCAGGAATATCGAATTCGAAAGTCGTTCCTTCTCCGGGCACGCTGCGAACCGATATGTGCCCGCCGTGCGCAATGACGATTCCGCGCGCGATCGACAATCCCAGACCTGTGCCGAGTCGCGCCCCGTCGGTTGCCTGCCAGAAAGGCTCGAACAAGTGCGAAAGATCTTCTGCGGGAATTCCGGGGCCAGTATCGCATACAGCGAATTGAACACCGCCATTTGCACCTTTTGCTGCATTGACTCGAACGAGTCCGCCTTCGCGCGTGAACTTGAGCGCGTTGCCTACGAGATTCGAGAATACCTGAAGAATGCGATCGTGATCGGCGCACACGGTGGGAGGTGCTGAATCGGCCTCGCACTGCAATCGGATCTTCTTCGATTCGGCTTCGACGAGAAACAAATCCGTCGCTTCAGTGAGCAGCTCGCGCGTGTTCAACGTGGTCGGTGCAATAGATAGCGCGCGGCCTGACTGAACTCTCGCAGCGTCGAGTAGATCGTGAATCAGGCGGTTCATTCGGTCGATCGCCCGCATGACGATTCGCAGCTGCTCTTCGCGCTTGCTTTCAGGCATATCGATTGTCGCGAGAAGATCGACAGACATGCCAATGGTGTGCAGCGGATTCTTCAGGTCATGCGATACAACCCTCACCATCTGATCCCGATAAAGCACGGCCTCCTCCGCCTGAGCGGCGACGAGATTCAGCCGGTGAACGAGCCATCCTACCACCGAGATGACAGCGAGCGCTGCGAGCGCGAGCAGAGAAACGAGCGCTGTCGCAAGACGCTGATCGCTCGCTACAATTTCGCGCATCTCGGCCTCTGCTGTGATCAGGGCGGTATTCGCCTTATCCGCAGCGACCAGCACTCCGTCGACTCGTCGCTCCCCTTCGCCGAGCGACTTGATCAGCTCCTCGCGTGATCGTCTGCCGGCAAGAGCTTCGTTGGGCTCGGCGAGCCATTCGCGCTTTCGCGAATCGAGCTCGATCACTGCAGCAGCAGCCTCCGGTCCCAGCTTTTCAGCAAGCTCTATGAGCTTGCGTGATGCGACACGATCCTTTTCGATTCCCGCGGAGAAATCGCGAAGGAATTCGCGATTGCCTGTGAGCTCGAATCCGCGGATCGCAGCGAGCTCGGACGCAAAGGCAATCTGAACCTCGAGAAGCGCATTACGCGCGGGCAGCGCGACATCCGTGACGCGCTCACGTACGTGCGAGGTGTGCTGCCTGAGCCATAACGGAATGACCAGCAGGGCAGCGAGGAGAACGCCTGTTACGAGCGGCAGATGCCGCATCCAGCCTGGAACCGGATCGGCTCGTCCCGTTTTTCTTCTCTCGCCTCCTTCAGGTGCGTTTGATGCCAAGAGTCAGCGTGCTCCGAATGCGGAGTTGAAAGACGGGGAGACGGTCATCGTATCCCCTCGTACACGCAATGCGCATATTCCGTTCACACAGATTCAATTTCGCCGACGAAATTCTATCGGTGACAGGGAGGGTGGATGGCAGGCTCGGTCAATGCTCGATTCGATTCGATACTCATCGCCGTGGATTTCAACGAACCTTCATTGAAGGCGGCACGATGGGTTTCCCGCGCTTTCCCGGATTCACGCAAATCGCTGGTCGCCGTTGTCGAGCCGCCTCCGGCAGCCCCTTCACTCAGTCACCGGTTTCCCTCAGATGACAAGCTGGTCGAAGCTGCGCGCAGTGACTCTGAAAAAAAGCTGGAGCATCTCGAGCGTGAGATTGGTGGATCATCGGGCGAAGTGCGTATCGGCCGTCCCCATGAACAGCTCCTTCAGGCTGCGCGCGATCAGTCTGCAGACCTTATCGTGGTGGGCAGACAGGATATTGGCACATCCGGGTTCGCGCGTGTCGGGGCAATTGCGCAGCGGTTGCTGAGAACTTCAGGCAAGCCAATCCTTGTTGTTGCCGGCGACGCAAGATCACCGTTGAAGAAAATTCTCGCCGCAGTCGACGAGTCGCCGATGACCTCGCGCGTGCTGGATCTTGCCGGCGCACTTGGCAGTGAATTCTCCGCGGATGTGACGGCAATCCATGTTCTGACTTCATCGCGCAGCGAAAGCGAGGTGAATGAGACACGCTCGTGGCTGGAACAGCGAATCGGCGAATCGAACATTCAGCCACGGGTAATTGCAGGCGCACGCCGTGCAGCAGAGTCAATTATCGCCGAGGCGAGATCGGACCCGAGTGATCTGATCGTGATCGGGAGTCATGGGGCAGGGACCGAGCTGGGCGCTGCGTTCGGCAGTGTCGCGGAGAGTGTCGTCGTATCAGCCGCGTGCCCGGTGCTGGTGGTAATGAAGGACACTGCTGAGACGTGATCGACTAGAGGTTCACTTGCGCCACGAGGGCGAGCGGTCGGGAAATGAGGTGCCAACCACCTCTGTCGTATCGCTTCTTGCGCCGCCTGGCTGCGCAACTGAATCGACGTCTACGTTGAACCATAGGCGCCTGTCATATGGAGTGCGAATCGGCCGACAGCCCTTTCACGACGACATTTACCTGCGTCTTCGGAAGCGCGATAGAGCTGTCATCCAGCTGAATGTGAAAGCCATCGAGAGTGTAGTTCCCTGCAACATGGACACTGACGGTGATCCAGGATGGTGCGCACTCTCGATGGCATGCTCACTCCTCAATGATGCAGTGCCGACCTGCCCGGCCCGTCGACGCTGAGCGCGAAGCTCGCGATGCTGCGTCCGAGCGTGAGTCCCGCTTCGTTGTCAAATCGGTAGTGCAGTCCGCCTTCCAGTCGGGATACTGCGGCAGACTCCGCAAGTGAATCGAGGCGCGCCTTTTCGGCGGGAAAGAATGACGCGAGAATCGATGACTGAGCGCCCGATACGCAGGCGTGATCAGAGGGATACGAGGGAAAATTCGGAAGCCCTACTGCGAGCGTAATCAGAGGATCTGCCTGAGTGGGCCGGATCATCCAGTAAGTGAACTTGGCATCATGGCATCCGACGATTGCATCGAAGCCGGCCATGTTCATCACAGCGAGAACATGCGATGCTGCTGTCTCGTTCATGTGATACTTCACGACCAGGTTGGCCGCCTGAATGTTCCAGTATCCCGGAGGCGTAACCGTTCCATTCGGGAAGGCCCAGAAAAGAGCGTTGGCGAGCTGCTCCGGTGTGCGTGTGTCGGAAACGTGCCGCACTTCCGCGAGGGCTGCGTTGTACTCGGCCGATCCAAACGCAGGCGGTGGTGGCGGACGAAACTGGTCTCCTGAAGTGAGATAGTAGGTTCGCGCCTGACCGAACATCGCTCCCACGGGCGGTGCAGGGGGATTGAGACTGCTGAACCATAGTCCCGGACCCGTCGGAACGGTTCCCGTCCATGGTGCAAAGAAGCGATCCGTCGTTGCAGCAGTGACCATCTGCGCTCCTATCGCCTGTCCGATAGCATCACCTGCGGCTACATCACCGTTTGCATCGCCCGGCCAGCCGGCCGCACTCAACTCTGCAGATCGCAATGTCTCGAGAGCCGCGGCTTCTGCTGGAAAGAGATAGGTGAGAGCTACTACCGAGGCGCGCGCGATTGCCGCAGTCATTGAAGGCTTGGGGTTTCCGGTGGCAGCTTCGACGGCGGTGGCTGACGCATTCTGTGCATGGCTCAACAGGGCATAACCCCGAATCGCGGCAAACGGGCTCGCGCTGTACTTCACCACTAGACTGCGAGCGACAGAATTCCAGTACACGCTTGCTCCCGACTCCCAGAACGGTGGAGTCTCGCGCGCGACGGCCGGGGCAGAGATCGATGACGGGCCGCCAGGGCTGGCTTCGTCGTGTGAGCACGCGCCTAGAAGCAAAGCCAGACTCAGAATCACAGATGAATGTCGTCGTTGCATAAACTCCCCATGCGAAGTCGTTAAGGGAGGACTCTGCCGTCGTGGTTGCGCACGGGCGTGCGCATTCCCATGTTCGGCATCGAGCCCCCGCGGGTTGTTGCCCGCTGTCATGGAGAAACGACATTTTCGAGCGGGCGCCGACATTTTGGTCGGCGACAGCCCGCGCGAGTCAATTGGAAGCGGCGGACGTAACCGGATGCATCTGGCGAACGACACACTGACGGACAGTCGCGAGACAATCGATCAACTGGTGCCGCTGCTTTACAGGGAGCTGCGTGAAATAGCGCACCGTCACCTCGCTGCCCGCCGCAATGGGGCGACGCTCGACACCACCGCGCTCGTAAATGAGGCCTATCTCAAGCTCGTCGACCAGTCACGCGCGGAGTGGAGCGATCGCGTTCATTTCCTGGGTCTTGCTGCGCTAGCGATGAAACACATCCTCATCGACCGCGCAAAAGCCCGGATCTCCGCCAAGAGGGGCGGAACGCAATACCGCGTCACACTCGACGACAGCATCGTTGGCGTGGCCGATGCGCCCGACGCGCTGCTGCAGATCACCGATGCGCTCGAGAAGCTCGCAGCCATCGACGCGAGACTTGCGCGCATCGTCGAGTACCGTTTTTTCGGCGACATGACCAATGCGGAGATCGCCGCTGCACTCGGCATTACCGAGCGCACCGTCGAGCGCGACTGGATCAAAGCGAGAATGCTGCTCCGCGAGATCCTCGCGTCGTGACAAGACACTCGCGCACCGCGTAACAAATGACGCCAGAGCGATGGGCTGAGCTTTCATGGATCATAGATGCGGTTCTCGATCTGCCTCCTGAAAAGCGTCCCGCTTACATAGATCAGGTCTCGGATGGTGATCCCGCGCTGAAGGCCGATCTCGAGCGCATGCTGCACGAGTCCAGCATTGGCGATTCACTCATCGATCGTGCAGCAGCGGAACGCTTCGCGCTTCTATTCGAGGAGGTTACGGGAAAGCTTCCCGATGTTCTCGGCGATCGCTTTGTCGTCGAGCGTGAAATCGGTCACGGTGGGATGGCGACGGTATTTCTCGCTCATGACCGTAAGCACGCGCGGCCTGTTGCGATCAAAGTCCTGCGACGCGAAGTAGCGGCGAGCGTCGGTGCCGAACGATTCCTGCACGAGATTGCGACCGCTGCAAGGTTGCAGCATCCGCACATCGTACCGGTTCACGACTCAGGAGAGGCAGACGGATTTGTCTATTACGTCATGCCTTATGTCGCCGGCCAGACGCTGCGCGAGCGGCTTGAGGCCGAGTCTCAGCTCGGTCTCGAGGAAGCGCGACATATCACGCGCGAAGTTGCGGGCGCGCTCGACTATGCGCACAAGAACGGAATCGTTCACCGCGACATAAAACCGGAGAACATTCTCCTCTCCAACGGTCACGCGCTGGTTCTCGATTTTGGCATCGCGCGCGCTCTTACAGAATCGGCGGACGGCGGTCGAATCACCAATCCGGGCGTTACGGTAGGAACTCCTGCATACATGTCTCCGGAGCAGGCGACCGGAGCACAGGAGATCGATGGGCGCGCCGATGTGTATGCGCTTGGATGCGTCGCGTATGAGATGCTTGCGGGGCATCCACCGTTCCTCGGCACGACACATCGCGAGATAATCGGCCGCCATTCACTCGATCCGGTGCCAAGTCTCAGATCGAGCAGGCCGGATATTCCTGCATTCGTGCAGGTTGCGATCGAGCGGTCTCTCGCGAAATCGCCGGCCGATCGATTTGAAAATCCCCTTCAGCTGAGTGCCGCGATCACCAGCGATGATCCCGTTCGATCGCGGAGCGGGTCGACGAGGCACAACTGGTGGGTCGCAGCGGCGGGCATAGCAGCAGCTGCTGTTCTCGCGTCGCTCTTTTTCGTGAAGCCGAGCAGCGTACCGCACGCGATGACGCCGGCGAATGTGGCGCCTTCGATTGCGGTCCTCGCATTCAGGAACATCGGCAGCGATTCAGCCGGGGATGTGATGGGCGAAGGAATTTCGGAAGAGATCGCTACAACGATGGCGACTGTGAGCGGTTTGAACGTGAAGTCGCCGCGCTCCTCATTCAGTCTCAACGAAAGGAAGCTCAGCGTTCAGGAAATCGGCGCTGCATTGAACGTTCGATATCTCGTCGATGGAAGTGTTCAGCACGACGGCAACCGCCTGCGTGTTCACGTTGCACTCCTTTCCGCGGCGAATGATTCGACGATGTGGGTGCACGAGTACGACAGGGAGTTTGGAGATGTTTTCGAAATGCAGGATGAGATTGCGCGCGGCATTGCGAGTGAGCTGCGGCTGCAGTTCGATCCTGCACGCGCCGCGAATGTCTCGACGAGATCGAGCAGCAACGCGCACGCGCACGAGCTTTACCTGCGGGGCAGATTTTTCTTTCAGCGACGCGACTCCGCCAGCCTCCGAAAGGCCGCTGAATATTTCAATGCCGCAATCGCGGCAGATTCGAATTATGCGCTCGCATATGCCGGTCTGAGCGATGCTTACAGTCACAGCTCGGTCTTTGGATACGCAGCCCCTGTAAAGAACATGCCGCTCGCGCGGCAGTATGCAGATCGCGCGCTTGCACTGGACAGCACTCTCGCCGAAGCACACAGCTCGCGCGCGTTCGTTGCAACGTTCTATGAGTGGGACTGGAATACATCGGGCCGCGAGTTCGCGAAGGCGCTCGCTCTCGATCCGTCATACGCTTCCACTCACCTGTGGCGAGCGTGGTATTTACTGGCGAGAGACAGTGCCAATGCAACGATCGCTGAGGCCCAGAATGCACTCGCCGTCGAGCCTTTCGTCGTGCTCACGAATACACGGCTCATCTCGCTGCTGTATTACACGAGACGATACGATGCTGCGCTGCGGCAGGCGCAGAAAACTCACGAGCTCGACTCTACGTTCTTTCAACTGGGTGCTGAGCGAGCGAGGGTACTTGCCGATCTTCACCGGTGCCCGGAAGCCCTGCGTGAAATTTCACGCGTTCCCCCGCAGACACCCGCCATGCTTGGTGGAACGCGCGGCTACACATACGCGCGATGCGGCCGCCGGGCGGAAGCTATCAATGAGCTGAAATCACTCGCGGCGCAGGCAAAATCGGGCAAATACACATCACATTATGCCCTGGCTGTCGTGCAGGCCGCTCTTGGGAATAAGGATGCAGCTTTGGCCGAGCTCAACAGCGCTGTGACCGAGCGATCGTGGTGCATGTTTCTTCTTGAGGTGGAACCCGCGTTCGATGGCTTGAAAGGGGATCCACGATTCGCACGCCTCGTTAGACAAGTCGGATTGCGGAGCTGATCTGCTCCAGGGAATGGTCAGCCATCCGACCGTGATGAGCCTCATGATCGAGCGACGGCGTATCTCCAATCAGTCCACTCATTGGAGAGAGTCATTATGCGCGTCTCGCGAAATGTTTTTCGAATGGCCGCCCTTGCGTCGCTGATCGTAGCATTCGGCTGCGAAAGCGCGGACAGGGTAACCGCACCAGATCATCAGCTCACGCCGGGTCCGCTCAAGAAAGTCCTGACCACAACGTTGAGCGTCACAACCGTCGATCAGCTCTACGCGGCGGTGAACAATCCGGCGAACGTGGCTACGGATGTCCTGCTGGCGCCCGGCACCTACCGACTCTCGGCTACTGACGGGAACGGTGCGGCGCGACCCAATGGCGGACGCCTCGAGCTGCAGCAGGACATGTCACTTTACGGCGATGCAAGTGATCGCTCAGCAGTGGTGATCGACGCGGGCTCGCTTCCGGCAGCCTCGTTCAACGTGTCATTTGGACGAACGGCAGCCGTTCGAATCGGGCGCGGGACCAACACTATAGAGTCGCTGACGATCGATGGAAACGCAGCAGCGGCAGCGGGGATCGCAACGGAGCTTACAGGAACTGCGGTCACGAATGTCCGGGTAGCCCATGTTCTCGCACGCGGAAGCTCGCGCGGTGTAGATGTCAGGAACGTCAGCGCAGCGATGATCGGCCGCCGAATCAATGCCGAGATAATCGACAACGAGTTTGTCGGGCCAACATCGATTGTTGGAATGACCGAGGGAATTCGCTTATCGAATTTCGTTGGAGCCGATCAGGGTGCCGTCTTTGCAACGATGTCGGGCAATCGCGCACATGGCTTCCAGATCGGGCTCATCATCGCGAGCAACAGGTCGAGCAATGCGGTCCTCGACGTGCGGTCATCCGGAGACCGGTTCTTCGGTAATGCGCTCGGCGCGCTTATCACCGGTGGCTTGAGCCAGGCGACGACGGGAGTCGCGAACAACAACGTTACAACGTTCGAGGCATACGGCAGCCAGTTCAGCGACAACACGGCTGACATCTCCGACCTGGATCATGGCGGCCTTCGTTTCGTTGCCGGGCTCTCAACTGTCAAGGCGGACGCAACTTCCAACAACACGTTGAATGTCGCGCTTACGGGGACAAAATCAGAGCGCAACGATTCAATGGACTTCGAGGTGCTGGGCGCGTATAAAACCGCGCCGCCCGGTATTGCGGGAACCAACAACCGCGCGACGATCAAGCTCAACGGTGTCAGTAAGAAGATCGAAGGTGAGGTAACGGACAGCTTCCCGGCCGATCCAGCCGGAACGAACAGCGCGGTGGTAATTCGCTGATCGACCAGGCACAGAAGAGCCGCGTTGGGACCACTGCAGTGCGCTTGACCAGATCATGACGATTGCTTGCCTTGAAGCGGCGTCACTCGCAGTATTGCCTACGGAATCTGGTTTCTCCGCAGGCACGCGAGTCATGTCACTGAACTCAGCAAGCGAGAATCGCGGCGCTGCATCGCAGCCGTCGCTGTCGGAACTGCTCAAGGCTGCCCAACGCGGCGAATCTGCGGCGCTCGAGGCCTGTTTTCCTGTTGTATACGAAGAGCTTCGGGTAATCGCGAGGAGGCAGCGCCGCGCGTGGCAGGGCAATTCCACGCTGAACACCACGGACTTGCTGCACGAAGCCTACCTCAAGATGGTGAATCAGCGGCAGCTGGAAGTGACCAGTCGCGAACATTTTTTCGCGATTGCTGCGACTGCGATGCGTCATATCCTGTGCAGCTATGCGCGCGACCAGAACCGGCAGAAGCGCGGCGGAGGCGCGCAACGCGTTTCGCTCAGTGGCGTCGAACGTTCTGCATCGAGCGATCCTTTTACACAAGAGGCAGCTGATCAGCTCTCGGAGCTTGGTGATGCGCTCAACAGGCTGGCTCTGATCAATAAGCGGTACACTCAGGTTGTAGAGTGTCGTTTTTTTGCGGGCTTGAGTGTGGAAGAGACCGCTGCTGCGCTAGACCTGTCTCCTGCTACCGTAAAACGCGACTGGTCCTTTGCACGTGCGTGGCTGCTGCGTGAACTGCAGCGCGCGGAATAAGAATGTCGGCGCGAGACGCCCAACTCGCCGAGTTGTTCGAGCAGCTGATATCACGCGCACCAGCTGAGCGCGAACATTTCATCGCTTCGCTGCGAAGAGACGATCCATCGCTTTCGAACGATCTCGAGTCACTGCTCCAAGCTCATGAAAGGGCGGATGGATTCTTCGACGAGTTCTCACGCGCGGTTCTGAATCCCGCGATGAGCGCAATCGGTCTCGATGAGCGACAGAGAGACGCGAACGTCCTTGCGCGACTGAATGCGGCGGTGGGGCGGGATTACTCGATCGATCGGGAAATCGGCAGCGGTGGGATGAGCCGTGTATTCATCGCGAGCGAGCTTCGTCTCAATAGAAAGGTCGTTATCAAGACACTGCCGCAGGCGGTACCGCAGGAAGTGAGTGTCGAACGGTTTCGTCGTGAGATTCAGGTTGCGGCCCGCTTGCAGAACCCGCACATCGTTCCGCTTCTCACGACTGGTGCGGCAGACGGATTTCTGTATTACGTCATGCCGTACGTCGACGGCGAGACCCTTCGCGCGAAATTGGGGCGAACGGGTGCACTGCCGGTGCCGGATGCGATCTCGATCTGGCGGGATGTACTCGATGCACTCGCTGCGGCGCATGCCGCAGGAATCGTTCATCGTGACATCAAGCCAGAGAACATTCTGCTCAGCGGTAGAAATGCGCTCGTTGCGGATTTCGGAATCGCACGCGCCGTAGAAGCATCGACTGAAGGGGTCGATGTCACATCACCTGGCGTGATGCTTGGAACTCCG
>DASUXX010000008.1:0-13149 GCA_036377755.1 Gemmatimonadaceae bacterium | reverse complement strand
GATCTGCTCGCGGGCATTCTCGTGATGACTGCGCTGTACTCGGTGAACCTGCATGTGATGGGAAAATCGAACATCTCGCTTCTCGATCAGGCAACGGTCGTGAAGGATGTGCACCGTCTCATTCCGCCGTCTGTGAACTGGTCGGATGATATGTCGCTCGGAATTCTGTTCCTGATCGTGACCATCGTGCTTGGCGCAATTGTCACGTGGTACCTGCGAACGGATTTCGGAATGGCAATGCGTGCAGTCGGTGACAATCCTGCGATGATCACCGCGCAGGGCGTCGACAAGCGTCACATGATCGAGCTCGGCCTCGCGCTCGCGAATGGACTCGTAGCGTTTTCGGGCGCGCTCATCGCGCAACAGCAGGGATTCGCAGATGTCGGAATGGGAGTGGGAACTCTCGTCGCAGGTATGGCCGCCGTCATCATGGGCGAAACGCTATTGCGGCGTAAGCGCGGACTCGGCCGCACCATAATCATGGTAGCGGTTGGCGCGGTCCTGTTTCGGTGCATGGTTGCCCTGGCATTGCGTGTGGGGCTCAACCCGATCGATCTCAAGATTGCGACAGCTGCATTCGTTCTTGTAGCACTCGCGCTCCCGAGATTTGGACGTGGAGGAGCAGCGCAATGATCGAGATCAGACAGCTCGAGAAAACTTTTCATCAGCCGGGTGGCGATGAAGTTCGCGCACTGCGGAGTATCGATCTCGATATTGCCGCTGGTCAGTTCGTCACGGTGATCGGGACGAACGGCTCGGGCAAATCCACTCTATTGAATGCAGTCGCAGGTGCGTTCCTTCCGGATTCCGGATCGATTCGCATCGGGTCGATCGATGTAACGCGCAAGGCCGAGTGCGACAGGGCAGCGCTGATAGGGCGAGTGTTCCAGGATCCTTTCAAGGGAACGTGCCCGTCGATGACGGTAGCCGAGAATCTGAGGATGGCCGAGCTGCGTGGATTGCGGCGGGGACTGAGAGTCGGGCTCAATCGCGCGTCGATGGCGCGGTATCGCGAGATGCTTGCTCGTCTCAACATGCGGCTCGAGACGCGTCTCAATGCATCGATGGGAACTCTTTCGGGAGGACAGCGTCAAGCGATCACTCTATTGATGGCGACTCTGAAGAAACCGCAGCTGCTGCTGCTGGACGAACATACCGCGGCCCTCGATCCGCGCGCTGCGGAGCAGATCATCGAGATCACCAATCAGGTTGTTCGTGAGAACAGTCTTACTACGATGATGGTGACGCACAGCATGGATCAGGCGCTGGAAGAAGGCGATCGCACGATCATGGTGCATCGCGGGGAGATTCTCGCGGACCTTTCGGGAAGCGAGAGGGCAGGGCTGGACCCCGACGATCTCCTGAAACGCTTCAACGAGCTCAAGTACACGGTCGAATTCCAGATTGCGCCGAGGCCGCCCGCGTAAATAATTAGGGCTCATGAAAATCCGACAGATTCTTGCGGCGCTGTTGTTCGCAGTGCCTGCTTCAGTTTTATCCGCCCAGGGCCTGAGCGTGAGCGGCGTCGTACACGACAGCATTTCCAACACGCCGCTCGAGGGTGCGATGGTACAGATCGCACAGGGCGAGTTCACGAAAACCGCCACCTCGGATGCAACCGGCCGGTATATGCTGTCCGACATCCCGCCCGGCACATACACGCTCGGATTCTTTCATCCGGTGCTCGATTCGATCGGCGTCGAAGCTCCGACAAAGCAGGTGACTCTGAGCAATCGCGGAGTGATCGTCGATCTTTCGGTTCCTTCGCCGGCCCGGCTGCGCACCGCGATCTGCGGGCCTGCTCCTTCGGCTGATTCTGTCGCGCTGATCATTGGAACAGTTCGCGACGCTGCGACCGATCAGCCCGCAACAGGGGTGAAGGTGACAGGGGAATGGCTCGAGTACGTCATCAATCGCGGCGGGATGAATCGGCATCTTGCGAACATGACTGCAACTACGGGGGAGAATGGCTGGTTTGCACTGTGCAATCTTCCGGGGAGCGGTACGGTTGCACTTAAGGGCATTCGGGGAAGCGACACGACAGGAGTGATCGAGGTTCAGATTCCATCGAGTCGTTTCCTGCGCCGGGAGATCTACGTTGGATCAGATGAGACCGAGACGGTCGCAGCTCCAGTAACCAACCCTGGTACGACCACGGTTGCCGCTCCCGCAGCGCGAGTCATTCACATAGGGAACGGAAAGCTTACCGGAAAAGTCGTTGCGCTCGAAGGCGGTCAGCCGCTCGCTAATGCAATCGTGATGGTTGTGGACGGACCGTTCGTGCGAACCAACGATCAGGGCGAGTTCACGTTGACACGTGCGCCGACCGGGACGCAGATGGTCGAGATTCGCGCGGTGGGATATTACCCGCATCGCGCGCAGGTAAACGTTGTCGCCAACGCGGCGCCACTCGATGTAAAACTGTCGACCCTCAAGGCGGTACTCGACACGGTAAAGATCATTGCGAAGCGACTGCCTCAGGGTCCGGGCGATGGCGGATTCCTGCTGCGCCGCCGCCAGGGTTTTGGCCGCTTCATGGCGCCGCAGGACATCGTGAAGCTCAATCCGATCAACACGAGTGATCTCTTCCGTCATTTCCCTGGCGTGCGGTTCTCATTGAACGAGTTCGGCCAGCCGATCATTCAGGTTCGCGGCGCGTTCGCCGAGTGGTGTGAGCCGGCGATCTTCATCAATGGAATGAACGTGAGCTTCATGGATACATCGGATATCGATACGTGGGTGAAACCGCAGGAAGTAGCGGGGATCGAGGTCTACTCCGGGACGATGGTGCCGGGGGAGTTCCAGGAAGGATTGCGGGGCTGCGGAAGTCTCGTGATCTGGACCCGGTAGTTCTCTCACGCGCGGGGCAGGTAGCTCTCAGGATATCTCCGAAAAAAGTTCCTCTTGGCAATACTGGCATAAGCTTCAGCGCCTATCGCGTTCGGGTTGCTGGCTGCTTATGCCAGTATTGCCAAGGAGAACTTTTTTCGGAGATATCCTGAGAGCTACCTGCGGGCTGCAGCAAATACTGTAAGAATATTGTTCGCAGCCCGGATATATCCATTGACAATGTATCCACTGCGGATATAGTTCGATCATGCCAAATGACAAAATCGACGCTCTGCTCCCGCTCCCGCCAGCGACGTTCCACATCCTCATCGCACTCGCACGCGAGGACAGGCACGGATACGCGGTAATTCAGGACATCGAGCAGCGAACGGGAGGCGAGTTACGTCTAAGTCCCGGAACCCTGTATCGATCCATTCAGAGAATGCTCGAGCAGGGGCTCATTCGCGAAACGCGCGAACGCCCAGCTCCGGAGCTCGATGATGAAAGGCGCCGCTACTATAGAATCACTCCATTCGGCGAGGATGTTGCCCGGGCGGAGGCTCAGCGCATGTCAGCGCTGGTCAAAATGGCGCGAGCACAGGGACTGGTACTGAGCAGAGCCTGATGCGTCTCCTGCCGGCACTCCTGCATCTCTATCCCGCTTCATTCCGCGCCGATTACGGGCGCGAGATGGAGTCGATAGCCGAGTCGCGGTTGTCGGACGCGAGGAGTGCGGGGGAGAGATTCGGAATCTGGCTCGATACTATAGGTGATATCGTCGCCAGCTCCGTAGCAGTCCACTGGGACATTCTTAAACAGGATCTTCGCTACACCGCTCGCACACTTGCTCGCTCTCCCGGCTTTGCGCTCACGGCTGTTCTCGTCACTGCGCTTGGCGTCGGGGCAAACACTGCTGCGTTCTCTGTCGCGGACTTCGTTCTCATCAGGCCGCTCCCATATCGCGACTCAGATCGGCTCGTAAAAATCTGGGAAGCTCCGCGCGACGGCACTAACGGACGCAATGAAGTTTCACCCGCGTTGTTCAAGGAATGGTCAACGAATGCGCGCTCATTTGAGTCGATGGGTGCGTACTACAATGCGGCGGTGAACCTGGTTGGAACCGGCGAGCCGGTGCGGCTCGATGCCGCATTCGTAACAGGTGGCTTGCTGCCGATTCTCGGTGTCTCGCCTGCGAGAGGCCGGCTCATCAACGAGAGCGACATCCGCGATGGATCGGCGGTCGTGATAAGTCGGTCACTGTGGCTGTCGCGGTTCGGTGCCGATGAGTCGATAATCGGCAAGCGCGTTCTAGTCGATGGCTCACCGCGTGTGATCGTGGGAGTAATGCCCGAGGATTTCCATTATCCGAGCCGCCGCGTCTCGATCTGGGTTCCGATGTCACCCGACGTGATCAACGATGAAGATGTGAGCAACACGTTCTGGTATGTGCTTGCAAAGCTGAAGAAAAACGTGAGTCATGAGCAGGCGCGCTCAGAGATGCGGGTCATCGCCGACAGATCGCGAGCTGTTCATCCAGCGGAGCTGGAGGAAGCAACGTTCGCAGTAGACAGGCTGCGCGACGAATTCTCACGACAATCGAAGATTCTGCTTCTCGCATTGTGCGGCGCCGCAGGTTGCGTGCTGCTCATTGCATGCGCGAATCTCGCAAATCTCCTTCTCGCTCGCGCGCTAGTGAGAAGACGCGAGCTGGTCGTTCGCTCCGCGCTCGGCGCCGGGCGCGAGAGAATCGTCCGGCAGTCAATCACGGAAAGCCTTGTTCTCGCAATTGTTGGCGGTGCGCTCGGCGTCGTAGTGGCGTATGTCTCCGTTCCGCTGCTCACTCGCCTGGTTCCGAACACTCTTCCGATAGCGCAGACTCCATCGGTTGATCCGCGAATCGTAATCTTTGCCGCGCTGATCACGTTGATCACAGGTGTTGGGTTCGGAGTTCTTCCCGCATGGAAATCCGCTGGCGAGCTGGAGCTTGCGGGGCTTCGCGATGGATCGAGAGCTGGTGGTGGGAGGCGCGAGCGCGCGAGATCGATTCTCGTCGTCGCTGAAGTAATGGCGTCGGTCGTTCTGTTGATATCGGCAGGATTACTGATGCGCGCGCTGCTGAGACTTCAGGATACTGATCCCGGATTCAGAGTCGCAAATGTTCTGACATTGCGGACGGAGCTGCCACAGCCCAAGTACGACAGCACCAATCGTCGAGTAGTGTTCTACGATCAGGTTCTCACCAGCGTCAGAGCGATTCCCGGCGTCAGCTCGGCTGCGTATGCGACGGCACTGCCGATGGTCATGACGGGTGGTATCTGGAGAGTTCTCAAGGAAGGAGAAGCTCCAGCCGGTCCTGCGGAGATGGCGAGCAGTCGCTTTGTTTCGCCGCAGTATTTCAAGACGCTGAAAATTCCTCTCCGCAAAGGGCGCGACATCGAGGAGATTGACGACCCGGCACATCCGATGGCTGCGGTGGTGAGCGAGTCTTTCGTCAGGAAGTTCTTCGGCGATCGCGATCCGATTGGCCAGAGATTTACATTCCGCGGCGATCTCAATCTCACGATAGTTGGCGTCGTCGGCGATGTACGAGTCCGAGGTCTCGAGCAAACGAGTGAGCCGCAGGTCTACATGTCGTACAGGCAATTTCCTGACGGCCAGGGAAATTTCTATGCACCAAAGGATCTGGTCATAAGCTCGACAGTTCCGCCATCTGTTCTGGTTCCTGCAGTTCGTCGAATTGTGGAGCGCGCTGATCCAGAGCAGCCGATATCGGAGGTAAGGCCGTTATCGGAGATCGTCTCCGATGCAACCGCCGCGAGGTCTGTGCAGGTGAGAGTGCTACTCGCATTTGCAGCGGTTGCATTCATTCTTGCAGCGATTGGAATTCACGGACTGCTCTCATTCTCCGTCTCGAGCAGACAGCATGAGATCGGAGTTCGCATGGCGCTCGGTGCGCAGCGCGGCGACATCATGAAAATGGTCATGCGCCAGGGAGCGATACTCGCTGCAGCAGGCGTGATTCCCGGATTGTTCATCGCATATCTCGCAGGCCGCTCGATGCAAAGTCTGCTTGCTGGTGTCGAGCCATCCGACATGATGACATTCGGTGCGGCAGGTGCATTGTGCATCGTGATGACGATGGTTGGGACGTTCGCGCCTGCGATGCGCGCTGTAAGAGTCGATCCTGCGGACGCATTCCGAACGGAGGCGTAGGTGAAGTTCGATCGTGACGCGCTTCAGACAGCGACCGCGCGCCCCTCGGTTTCGCGGATGGATGTCGCGCGCGAGGCTGCGCCAAAACGCGGCCGGCGATTCATCATCGCCGGTGCCGGGGTGTTTCTCGTTGCTGCTACAGTTGCGCTCACGCAGCTGAAACCCGCGATACCGGCGGTCGATAGAAGCACACTGATCATCGATTCGGTGCGGCGTGGCGACATGGTGCGGGAAGTTCGCGGACCGGGCACGCTCGTTCCCGAGCAGGTGCGATGGATATCTGCACTCACCTCTGCCCGCGTCGAGAAAATTGTCGCACAGCCTGGTCAGACCGTTGATCCTGGTACTGTTCTGCTCGAGATGTCCAATCCCGATGTACAGATCCAGGCGCTGCAGGCACAGCAGGCATTGAATGAAGCACAGTCGCGACTGGTGGATCTGCGAGTGCAGCTTGAAGGATCACGACTGACGCAGGAAGGAGCCGTTGCAACTGCGCGCACTGCGAATGTGAGCGCAGCACAGGAGAAGAATGCGGCCGACACTCTTCTCGCGGACCGGTTGATCTCGCGCTTTGAGTACAACAACAGGAAAGCGCTCGCCGAGGAATCGAACACGCGGCTCACTGTCGAGCAGAAGCGGCTCGACCTGATGACACGTACAGTGGAGTCGCAGCTTGCAGTGCAGCAGCGCCAGATCCAGCGGTTACAGGCAATCGCTGCATTCCAGGAAGGTCGCGTGCGCTCGATGGTCGTGTATGCAGGAGAACATGGAGTTCTTCAGGAGCTTTCACTGCAGCCCGGGCAGTGGGTGAATGCAGGCGCACCTCTCGCTAAGATCGTTCAGCCGGGGCGGCTCAAGGCTGTGTTAAGGATCGGCGAGATCCAGGCAAAGGATGTCGCGCTTGGCCAGACGGCATCGATCGATACGCGAAACGGTATTGTCGCTGGTCATGTCTCAAGGATGGATCCAGCATCGCAGGGTGGAACAGTGACAATCGACGTCGCGATCGACGGCGCTCTTCCGGCCGGCGCCCGGCCTGATCTCAATGTCGATGGAATCGTTCAGCTCGAGAGGTTGAGGAACATCGTGTTCACCGGAAGGCCGTCTGTTGGTGACAATGGCTCGATGATCACGCTGTTCAGGCTGGATCCAGATGGAAAGACCGCGTCGAGAGTCGCAGTGAGACTTGGACGCGTGTCGGCAAGCTCGGTTGAAATCGCTCAGGGACTCAATCCTGGTGACAGAGTCATCCTGTCGGATCTCGCATTACCAGACAACACCGAACGCATTCGAATCAAGTAGCGCCCCCAGAGGAGATTTACAATGTCGCGCACGGCGCTGATCCAGCTGGAGAACATCAGCAAGGTTTTTCTCACCGACGAAGTCGAGACGCATGCCCTCGACAACGTCAATCTCGAGATCGGCGAGGGTGAATACGTCTCGATCGCCGGGCCGTCGGGATCCGGCAAGACTACTTTGCTGTCGATACTGGGTCTCCTCGATACTCCCACGAGTGGTGAGTATATGCTCGCGGGCCAGCCGGTTGCGAATCTTTCACCAGCAGATCGCGCGCGTGTCAGAAATCGCCAGATCGGCTTCATCTTTCAGGCGTTCAACCTCATTGGTGACTTAACGGTATTCGAGAACATCGAGCTGCCGCTGACATATCGGGGTATGACGGCAGAGGAGCGGAAGATGAGAGTGCACAATGCGCTCGAGCAGGTTGGTCTCGCGCACCGCGCGAATCATTATCCGGCTCAGCTTTCCGGCGGTCAGCAACAGCGTGTTGCCGTTGCACGCGCCGTTGCCGGTGATCCTGCAATCCTTCTCGCTGATGAGCCCACGGGGAATCTCGACTCGCAAAACAGCGAGTCGGTGATGTCATTACTGCGCGAGCTGCATGAGGGCGGGGCAACGATCTGCATGGTGACGCATGATCAGAGGTACGCGCACCAGGCTGACAGGACCATCGACTTGTTTGATGGACATGTTCTCGAGCAGCGGAGCGTCGCCGCCGTGTGATTAATAAAGCGAGGAAGGCTGCTGCAATGGGTTTTGGGTTGCGTTGAGGTCGTGTGTCTTGGGTCATGATGTAACGGGTCTTGGGTTACCAAAAACCCATGACATCATGACCTAGGACACATAACCTCAAAGAACCCAAAACCCATTGCAGTTGTGGTCGCTCGTTTGTTTTCTAACCCCTCTGTTAACAAACAGGCAGCACCTGCATCCTTAAGGTCATCAAAATTCCTGGGGGTGCGCTGTGAACCGATACTATCTCGCAGTTCCGGCACTTGCCACAGCGATCGCAATCGCAGCGCGGCCGCATGCGCCCGCTGAGGACGTTGCGCTTACAAACGTCACGCTCATAGATGGAACCGGAGCAGCTCCGCAACGGAACCGCACTATCGTCATCAAGAGCGGCAAGATCTCGGAGATATTCGAGACGGGAAAGAAGTCTCCCGGTGATGTGAAGGTCATCGACCTCAATGGACGCTATGTAATCCCGGGATTGATCGACGCGCACGTGCACGTCGCTACCGATCCGACGGGGCGCGATGCAAATGCGATCGATCAGCTAAGATCTGCGTTCCGCGGTGGCGTTACCTCGGTGCGCGACATGGCTGGCGATGCAATTGCACTGCATGACATAGCTGAAGAGGGCAATCGCGATGATACCTCTCTCCCTCGCGTTGTTTACAGCGCCGTGTTCGCAGGCCCGGAATTCTTCAAGGATCCTCGAACAAAGAGCTCAGCGCACGGCGGCACACCTGGAAAAGTCGCGTGGATGCGCGCGATAACCGACACGACGGATCTTCCACGTGCCGTTGCGGATGCAAAAGCGACGGGTGCGCGGGCAATCAAGGTGTATGCGGATCTGCCTCCTGCTCTTGTGCGCTCAATTGCCGCTGAAGCGCACAAGCAGGGAATGAAAGTGTGGGGCCATGCTGCGATCTATCCCGCCCGGCCAAGTGATGCGGTTAATGGCGGTGTGGATGTGGTGTCGCATTCGCTGATGCTCTACTGGGAAGCAGCCGCGACGATGCCACCTGCCTATCACAATCGACCTTCGAGCTCGGCGTATGATTCTCTTACTGGCACATCGCCGGAGATAAAGGCGCTGTTTCAGAACATGCTGAAGCGCGGGACGATACTCGATGCAACGTTGTTCGTGTCGAGCCGCATGGAGGGTGTGCCTGCGGGAACGGCGGGCATGGCCGATCCACGACGCGCAGTTGCATCGGCGTACGAGCTGACTGCAGCGGCGCGAGAGGCTGGAATTCCCATAGCTGCAGGCACAGATGGAATGGTTGGCGGATCGCTCGCCGATCTGCCGAACATTCATCGCGAGATGCAGCTCATGGTCGAGAAGTCGCACTTCACGCCAATGCAGGCGATAACGGCAGCAACGTTGACCAGCGCACGCGCGGCAGGCCTGGACGGGACTGTCGGCAGCGTTGTCGCGGGGAAGACAGCCGACCTTGTAATCCTGTCTGCGGATCCAACCGCGGACATATCGAACACGGGAAAAATCGAGTATGTAGTCAAGGCTGGTCACATCTACTCGCCCGGAGACATTCACTGATGAACGCCGCGATCGCTGCACTCGTTATTCTTGTAAGCGCAGCCTTATCGCAAACCGGGCAGGCTGCCGCGGCGCGCATCGACAAACTTGGATGGATAAGCGGGTGCTGGGTGCGATCGACCCAACGAGCGACGGTGGAAGAGCAGTGGATGAAGCCGCGGGGTGGAATGATGCTCGGCGTTGGCCGCACTACCCGTCATGTTGCAGCAGGTGACTCTGTCGCAGAATATGAGTTCACACAAATCCACATTGTGAATGGCAAGCTCGTCTTTTCGGCGCATCCCTCAGGTCAGGCGACCGCTGATTTCGTTGAATCCGAGCTCACCGATTCATCAGTCGTGTTCTCAAATCCTCAGCATGACTTCCCGCAGAATGTCAGATACATGAGAGGGAAGGCCGATTCGCTCTACGCCTCGGTAGACGGCAGCATCGGAGGATCAGAGCGTAAGGCCGACTTTAGATACGCTCGAGCCGAATGCCGGGCGGGTCGATAAAGGTTATCTAGGCGTATGCAAAAACCTCGAGCGTGGCACCGTGCACTGATCGCGCACGATCGGAGCACAAGTACATGGTTGCATCAGCAATGTCATCAGGACTCACCCAGTTCTTTGCCTTGTCAGCGCCCATCGACTCACGGTTCGCTTCAGTATCGATTGTAGATGCGACGATGAGGTTCACGTGAATCCCAGCGCTGCGAACTTCTGACGAAAGCGATGATGTGAGTGCAGCGAGACCGGCTTTCGAAGCACCGTACGCTGACATCTTTGCTGCCGGTGCATTCGCCGCGCGTGAGCTCAAGCCCACGATCCATCCTCCGCCTCGGGATCGCATCGATGGAAGAACTGCGCGATAACACTGAAACGCCGATGTGAGATTGATTGACATCATGCGCTCCCATGTGCGCTGCGCATTCTCATCTTCGACCGCCGCCATCGCGAATCCGCCGACGAGATGAATCAGCGTATCTGGCGCGTTACCGAATGCGCTCGTTGCCGTCTCGACCATGGACATGGCACCCGAATCAGTTGAGAGATCAGCTGCGAGCGTCGCAATTCGCTCGAGGAACGCGGGGTCGAGATTCGATTTCCATTCGTCGATGGTCGATTGCCGATGATCCACTACGACAACCCTCGCGCCCGCCTCGAGCCAGCGGCGCGAGACAACGCTTCCGACAGCCCCTCCGCCGCCCGTGATAATGACGACCCTGTTCTTTATTTCTCTATCGGCTGAGTCTGACACGGATCAACTCGGGTTATCGGTCCCGTATCCTGCGAAAAAGGAACGAGCCCGGCAACCCGAGGTGTTTCAAACTGTGAGTATCAGCCCTTGAACTTGGGGAAGGTGCGCTCCTGACCGTTGGGCGCCTTCAATACGAGAGCTTCAGGTTTGCCATCGGCACCAAGCTTGAACGTGACCGTGCCGGGCGAATCCTTGCGGCCGACGAAATACGTCGTGCCTGCCTTGAGAATCAGCTGCGTCTTGTCGCTGCCCGTGGGCTCGCCGTAAAGAACGCCATCTTCGACAGTGATCATGATTCCTCGACCGGGCGCCGATCCCTGGTAGAATCCCATGTATGAGTCCAGATCAGCTGCTGGCGCGGCTGCTGCCGGCTGTGTAGCGGCGGCGGTGGAGTCTTTCTGCTGAGGCTGCTGCGCTTTTGCTGTGAGCGGGATGAGCGCAGAAAGAACTACTGCGCCGAGAACTTTGGGAAACTTGAGCTGCACGGGTTGCATCCTTGGTTTAGTAAAGTACTTTAAATAATAAAGCGATCACGCTCGTTGCGCAATCATATGTACGGAGCCCTTACCAGTCTCGTTTCATACCTACATGCAACTGGAAATTCGAAACGTCTCGATCACATACCCCAACGGGGTTGAGGCACTCAAGAATGTCTCACTCACCATACCGCGCGGGATGTACGGACTTCTCGGGCCGAACGGCGCCGGCAAGTCGACCCTCATGCGGACGATCGCAACGCTTCAGGAGCCCGATGCCGGTTCCATCCACCTCGGCGACATCGACGTGGTTGCGCAGAAAGACCTCGTGCGACAGACGCTGGGATATCTCCCGCAGGAATTCGGTGTCTATCCCAAGGTCAGCGCCGAGGTGATGCTCGATCATTTCGCTCTTCTCAAGGGGATCGCTGACCGGCGCGAGCGGAAAGAGACAGTCGAGGCGCTGTTGAGGCAGACAAATCTCTGGGACGTACGCCGGCAGAAACTCGGCGGATTCTCGGGAGGCATGAAGCAGCGTTTCGGAGTTGCGGTGGCGCTCCTCGGAAATCCCAGGCTCATGATTGTCGACGAGCCGACAGCGGGTCTCGATCCCGCGGAGCGTGTTCGCTTTCTCAATCTGCTCGCGGAGCTGGGAGAGAACAGCGTAGTGCTCCTTTCAACTCACATTGTCGAAGACGTGAGCGAGTTATGCACTCGCATGGCAATCATCGACAAGGGCGAGATCCTTCTCGAGGCAGAGCCGCTGCGCGCGGTGAATGATTTGAGGGGAAGAATATGGCGGAGCGTCGTGACGCGCGATGCAGTCGAAGGTCTCGAGCGCGAGCACGTTGTCATCTCCACCAAGCTGCTCGCAGGGCGGAGGGTCGTGCGAGTCATCAGTGATGCTTCACCCGGCTCTGAATTCGAGGAGGCTGAGCCGGATCTCGAGGACGTCTATTTCAGCACGATGGCGGGACACATCGGCGCGCGCAGCCTCAACGTCTGATGCTGCCGCAATTAAAACAGAATGGAGCGCGGTTACACGTGTCATCAAGGATCGGATCACTCATTGCTGTCGCACTCATCACAGCATCCTATGAAACCGCCAGCGCGCAGGCATCACTTCTCGGTCCAGGCGCTGTGTATATCGGCGGAGGAGTGTCCAGCGTCGCAACCGGAAAGCTCGACGACCGGCTTGCGGAGCATGGTTATCCAACCTTCGGGCAAAGGATGGGCGCAGTAACACTCGGCGGATATCGCAGACTTTCGAGTGGAATCATGCTCGGGGCGGAACTCAATGGTCTCATCAAGGGAGAGAAATCTCACAATGGAAACGACGTTGGTCTTGGCGGGGGATACGGCACGCTCGGTATTGGCTACGCGATGGACTTGTCGCGAGGAGCTCGCTTCTATCCGCGACTTGGAATTGGTGCCGGCGGATTTGGAATGTGGATCGAGCGCGATGACGAGCCTGTCGCCTTCGATGATGTGATCGATAATCCGGCGCCGGAAACAGAGACGCGTCACCCGGTTCTCAGCCGCGATGGGCTTGTAGCCGACCTGGGCGCAGGTCTCGAGCTGCACCGCGGTCGCAGTGGTCCGATGATCGGATTGCGCTTTGGCTATCTCGCCGCTCCGTTCAATTCGCATTGGGATAACTACGATCGCGATGTGATCGACGGGCCTGATGCTTCGATCTCGGGCCCATATGTACGCATCGTGATTGGCGGGGCGTGGAAGCGTTGAAGCTCGCAGGAATAATCCGCTTCGAGCTTGCCTATCAGATACGTCGTCCGTGGCCGTGGC
>DASUXX010000007.1:0-2462 GCA_036377755.1 Gemmatimonadaceae bacterium | reverse complement strand
GATCTCTCTTCCAGCGACTACTACATGTCCGAAGTGCTCGGCAAGTTCGCTCGCCAGAGCTCAGCCAACGAAACAACGTGGCGCCTGTTCGCAGAAACAGCAGGCCGGATGAAGTCCGACTATTACAAAGCGTCTCTCCTGAAATCCGTGTTGTCGAAGGGGCAGCTCAACAGCGCAACCGTCGGCACCCTTCTCCGCTCTGCGTCAGGAATGAAGTCCGATTACTACCTGTCTGATCTACTGAAGCAGGTGGCGAGTAAGTACGCACTGAACAACGACACGCGACAATTCTACGTCGACGCGCTCCGCAGCATCGAGTCGGACTACTACCGTTATGACCTCTTGAAATCGATGGGGCTCGAGGGCGACTGGGATGCAAAGACGAGCGCCTTCGTGCTAGACGCAGTCACGGGCATAAAGTCGGACTACTATCAGTCCGAAGCGCTCAAGGAGCTTGCAAGGGCACGTCACGTGACAGACTGGCCGCGATACTTCGCAGCAACTGCAAGCATGGAATCGGACTACTACAAGAAGGAAGCGCTCGGTGCCGCGCTCCGTCATTCGCCGCTGACGCGTGACATTGTATCGGGCGTCATCGGTGTCGCGGCAAAGATCAAGTCGGACAGCGAAGCTGCAGATGTGCTCGCTAATGTTGCGCGCAGCTACCGCATCGACGACGGTCTGCGCAGCGAGTACGAGAAAGCGGTCGATTCAATCGACTCGGATTACTATCGCGGCGCAGCGCTCTCGGCACTGAGACGCAGCCAGACTCGATAGAGCGTAAATCGGGGAAGCGGGCGCCGTTATGGCGTCCGCTTCACCACGCCGCACGCGATGCGTGCTCCGCTGTTGCCAGATGGCTGTGATGTCTGATCGTCGGCTGCCGCGTGAATCACGATCGCGCTGCCATCTTCGTCGAAAAGACTTGTCGATCCCTCGGTCAGCGTCACCCGATCTGTCGTAAAGCTCGCGCGCCCGGTTCCATCTGCATTCACGGTGAAGTTTGGCGCGTCACCCGCGTGCGGCCCCTGAGGATTATCGAGTCCATGCTGCCGGCCGATGGGATTGAAGTGCGCGCCAGCCGTTGCAAAGGCGGTCGATCCTGATCCATCGCACTTGCCGACGGCGTGAAAGTGAATTCCGTGTGGACCCGACGGCATGTTGGTGACCTGAACCTCGACATGAACGATCTTGTCCATGTCCTGCCACAGCTCGGCCGTTCCGCGCTGATCCCCGGCAGAGTTCACGATTGTCGCATATGCAGCGGCAACCCGATCGAGCGGCGAGGGCGCCGATGCACATCCAGCAACCGCGACTATGAGACTGATGCGCGTCATGTACTGCGCGTTCTTTCGAAGCATTTTGGTCCTCATGATTGTCGAGCGCGCCTGAAGCTATCGCATTCCAAGCACGTTCATCCAGTTTGCAAGCCCGGGATAGTCGGGCGAAACCTGCGCCAGCCGGTTTGCCATTGCACGAGCCGCACCGATGTTTCTGTTCAGCGCATACGCGAGCGAGAGCTGGTACATCGCGGGTGTCATGGCAGGGTCGAGCTGCAGCGCTTCTTCGAGATAAGAAATGGCGCGCGCAGGATCCTTCTCCTGAAGTGACATCATGCCGAGCGAGAAGGCTGTGAACTTGTTGGGCTTGAGCGCGTAGGCCCGCTCGAGATAAGGCTTTGCACGAGCCGGCTGATTTGCTGAGAGGAGAGCGCGGCCTGCGAGTCGCCACGCCACTTCAATTCCCGGCTCGTCGCGAATAAGTCCATCATATTCGGCGACTGCCTTGTCGACCTCGCCCGATGCGGAGTAGCGCCCGGCAAGCATCGACTTCGCTCGCGCCCACGGCATTCCGCCACGCGAAACATGAAATGCGAGACTGTCGAGAAAATCAGTCGGCTTGTATGTACCGCGGTAATCGAGCTGCTTCGAGACAGGCACGAAGGGCCACCGCGTAGTCACGGTCTTGATCGTGTGATACGCAACGCGCTCGTCGAAATCCGTGATATGCATTCGCCCTGTGTAATTATCCCATCCCGCAAACCGGCTCATATCCGCTTTGCGTCCGAGGAATCCGGTCCGCGAAAGCGCATCGAAATACATTCGCGCGATGAGCACGTAGCCACCCTGGTTCGGGTGCACGTGCTCGAGGAAGATGTTCGATCCGGGAATCCTGTATGGCGATGCAGCTGCAAAACCCTCGGCGACTGGCACGTACGTCGATCCGGTACTTGCCGCCACGCGCTGAACTATCGACTGAAATTCAGAGGGTGCGCGAAATCTTATTACGTCGAGGTCACGAGCGCGTGAAAAAAGCGACCCGGCTTTGACACTGTCGCGCAACAGAATGGCGCGCGCGGAATCGAACACAAAGGTCGCGCTGCTGTCGGGAGGAATGGCCGACGGACCAAATGGAGTCAGGTCGCGCAGGTTGCTCGGCGTGCTTCCAATGAAAACCGGAAT
>DASUXX010000006.1:0-7155 GCA_036377755.1 Gemmatimonadaceae bacterium | reverse complement strand
GTTCCGTATCGCCAGGGCATGACTGTTCGCGATCTGGTTCTGCTTGCGGGCGGTCTCGAGCAGAGCGCGGATCTCCGCGAGGCCGAGATTGCGAGACTTCCGCAGAACCGCGCAAACGGTGTGACTGCAACGACGTTCAGGGTGCCGCTCGACTCGAGCTACCTTTTCGAGCGCGGACCGGATGGCAGATACTTCGGCCCTCCTGGCCTCCCTGCTCCTGCCGGCAACATGCCCGACGTACAGCTTCAGCCTTACGACAACGTTCTCATTCTCCGCCAGCCGAACTGGGAGCTTCAGCGCGAAGTCGTCATCACCGGAGAGGTTCAGTTCCCCGGTACGTATTCGCTGCGCACCAAGACGGAAAAAGTTTCTGACATCATCCAGCGCGCAGGCGGCCTTACGCGTGAAGCTTATGCGGACGGCGTCGTGTTCTATCGTGCAAAGGACAGCGTCGGCAGAATCGGCATTGCACTTCCTGAAGTTCTGCGCAATGCTAGATCGCGTGACAACATTCAGCTTCAGAATGGTGACTCGATCTTCATTCCGCGTTACAGCGGAGTGGTCAACGTGAAAGGCGCAGTGAACTCGCCCGTTGCGGTGACGTACGTGCCTGGTGCGAGCCTCGATTATTACGTCCGCGCGGCAGGTGGTATCACGCGTCAGGGCGACGTTCGATATGCGTACGTCACGCAGCCGAATGGAAAGGTTGAAGCAACCGGCGGAAAATTCATTTTCCGCTCGAACCCCAAGCCCAAACCCGGCAGCACCGTGTTCGTTCCGGCTAAGGATGCAAGCGCCCGCCGCGTCGATTACCTCGCAACACTCGGCACAATCGCGCAGCTTGCTGCGAGCTTCGTAGCAATCGCAATCGCACTCAAGCAATAACGACGTTGCCAGCCGTCGCGCCGACGCCCACTGACGAATATCTCACGTTCTCGACGTGGTTCGCCGGGGTCGTTGCGCGATGGCGGATGATCGCGTGGATCGGCCTCTTTGCGATGCTCATCGCACTGGCCTCGACTTTCATTATTCCGCCCGTCTATCGCAGCCACGCGTCGTTCGTGGCCAACGCTTCATCACCCAACAAGCTCCAGGGAGCAGCGTCAGGTTCGCCGATCGGCGGAATCATATCGCAGATGGGCGGATCACTTGGCGGCGATCCTTCTGAATCGCCGAATTTCTATCTCCAGCTTCTGTTGAGCCGCGAGCTTCTGACGCGCCTTCTTGAATCGGAGTTTCCCGATCCGCGCACGTCAGCCCGTGGAGATTCAGCGCGACTCATCGACATCCTCAAGATCCGCGCGAAGGATCCCGGCCGCAGGATGGAGCTCGGCGTGAAGATGATGATCAAGAAAATCGAAGGAGGACTGGATCCAAAGACCAACCTCGTCTGGTTTTCGGCAGATGCGCCGTACTCGGAGCTCTCGAGTCAGATCTCGAACCGGCTGATCACCCTCGTCGGGGCGTTCAATAGAGAGACGCGAGTCACGCGCGCAAAATCAAAACGGCTCTTTCTCGAGCGGCGACTGGACAGCGCACGTGCCGCGCTCAACCAGTCAGAGGAGCGATTGCGGTTCTTCTACGAGCAGAATCGTGGATTGCTCGTCGCTCCGGCTCTGAAGTTCGAGGAAGCCCGCCTCAAACGCGAGCAGGAAGTGAACTCCGACATGTTCCTGGGTCTTCAGGGACAGCTCGAGACCGCGCGCATCGACGAAGTCAACGACGCGGCTCTCATCACTGTGATCGATACCGCAGTCGCGCCACGTCGTCCTGAATGGCCTCACTACGGTGCTGTGACAGTGACAGGTCTCGCACTCGGACTCACTGCTGGTTTTCTCCTCGCGGGATCTCTGGCTGTGTTTGCGTTCTGGCGTGAGCGGCATCCCGAGGAATGGGCGGCATTGGCGCGGACGTGGGAATCGGAGCTGTTCAGGCTTCCGCGCAGACTGCGCGGCAAGCCGCCACGCGGGCCAGGAATATCGTCAGTACAACGAGACCACATCTCCTCGGAGCCGGCAGCCTAGCCGCCCAAGCGTGAGCGACGCGGCGTCATTCGGGCTCGTCATCCTCAACTGGAACAATGCGTCAGACACTCTCGAGTGCCTGAACGATCTCGCTGCGTGCGATCCACGGCCTGAGCGAATCATCGTCGTCGACAATGCATCCGCGGACGACTCCGTTCACAGGATCCAGTCGTGGTGGGCAAGTAGAGAGGATTTGCCGCGCGACTGGCTTACTGTTATCGGAGCGGGATCGAACCGCGGTTTTGCGGGTGGTTCGAACATTGGCATCCGGCATCTGCTCGGGAAATCCAGCGTAACGCACATCGTGCTTCTCAATAATGACACGCTGATTCCGCCGGATTTTTTCGCAAAGCTGCGCACTGCGCTTGCCGGTGCGAACGGTCCGGGAATACTCGGACCGACGATTCGGGAGTATCCGGCGAAAGAGAAAATCTGGTACGCAGGCGGCCGCGAACATTTCTATCGCGGTCTGGTTCAGCACGAGGTCGAGCTGCCAGGTGATTCTCGTCCCGCACCGACGGATTTCGTAACAGGGTGCGCGATGATCGTTGCGCGACAAGTCCTGGAACAGGTCGGTGATTTATCGGAGCACTACTATCCGGCGTATTTCGAGGACGGCGACCTGTGTCATCGCGCGATGCGCGGAGGATTCACCGTGATGTATGCTCCCGAGCCGGTGATCTATCACAAGGTGGGCTCGACCGTTCGCGCGGCCGGACCATCGCTTCAGCTCACTTATACAAAGAACAGGCTGCGAGTGATATATGTACGACGAAACTATCGCGGCCTGAATAAAGCGGTCGCACTGACGTATCTCGCGGTCACAAAGCCTGCCCGCACGATTGTCGAAGCGTTGAAGGGACATCCCGGATATGCGTGGCAGGTACTGCGCGGAACTGTCTCGGGGTTTCTCGCGCGAGGAATTGCGTGAAGCGGCTGCCGGGGACGACCGCGTTTCTTCCGCAGTCATTTCGGCAGTGGAGCAATCTTCTTCTCGGGCGAGCTTCTGAAGCACTGCGCCCCTTATTGAAAGTCGCGGGCAGAATACCCGCGCGTGGAAAGATCACGCCGCCGCAGGAATGGCGGCGTGGATTGATCTTCGGGCACAATCACATGGGAGACGTTCTATATCGCACTGGATCTCTCCCGATTCTCCGCGACGCACTTCCCGGCTGCAGATGGAGCTTTGTCACTGCACCGGAGTCGAAAGATCTTCTTGTGAATAATCCGCACGTCGAAAAGGTCTTCGCTGTTCAGGAAGGCGACAACGCGTGGTCGATGTCGTTCGACAATTTTGTGCAGCTCCGGTCTCAGAAGTTCGACGTCGCGCTCTGCTCCAATTCACTTCGCTACTATCCTGATCTTGCTGTCGCTGCGGCGCTTGGAATTCCGAACCGTGTGTCATTCGTTCACAAGGGCATGTCGGGGCTTGTAACGCATCCGGTGCCGATCGAATTTCCGAGTGCGTACGCGGCATACTTCAGGACGATCGTTGCATCAGTTACACACCGATCACCGGACTGGTCGCTTCGACCCCAGGTCTATCTCGATGCCAACGCGGCGAATGTCGCGAATCACGTCTTTGACGACATCGATATCGGGTGGCCGGTGATCGCATGCGTGTTGACAACACGCCAGGCGCGAGGAAACTGGCCGCGCGGAATGCTTCTCGAAGTTCTCCGGCAGGCGCGCAAACAGGGAAAGTTTCTCGTCGCGTTCTGCGGATCGCACGGTGACGCGCATGAGCTCCCGAAAATCGTCGAGTCATATCCGCACGAGAAAGTCATTGTCGCAGGAAGGCTGAGCATCCTTCCATTCGCGGGTTTTCTAGCGCGATGCACCGCCCTCCTCACACTCGACTCCGGCCCGCGCCACCTCGGCAATGCGATGGGGATCCCCGTCATCTTCGCGCGAAACATGAGTCACTCGCAGGTCGAAGCCGGCGCATACTGCGATACCGAGGTCGATATTGCCCCGAGTGGTGACTATCTCACCGATGAGCAGATTCAGATTGCGGCTGCTGACACTCCAACACGGCGTGGCGTCAACGCCCTGCTGGAAGTCATCTCTCGAGCACAGCGAGCGTAGTCCCTTCGATCCACTTCAGGCGGGCGAACGCGGTGTTCTCGCGCCTCAGCTTATGAAGCGCCGCGGTCACGCCATCCCATCGACCGTAATCGTGCCACACAATTACGCCTTTATCGCGGAGCATCTCGATCGCATTGAGTGAGTCAGACATCACGTACTCGTACGCATGTGATGCATCGACAAAAACAAAATCAATCGATTTGCGATATTCGCTGAAATCGAATCTGGCGGAGTCGCCGTACAGCTGAACGATCGACATCTCGACGGACGTTCCCTTGTACCTCGCGCCGGATACCGCTTTCTCGATATAAGCGATCTCTCTTTCGTCCACGGGCACTGTGAGCTTTGACATCTCATCCGCGGGGAGATCGATAGTGAACACCGTGCGATCTCCAGCTGCGTTGGCCGCGAGATTTGCTGTCGTTCTACCGTCGAACGTGCCTATCTCGAAAATCCTCGAAGGTTTTCTGTGAGCGACCATTCGCGAGATAATAACGAGCTCTTTCTCGCTGACGTTGCCGTCTGACGCATCGAGATTCACGATCGTGACCGGTACTTCCTCGGGCGCAACCGACTTTGCAGGCACTGAAGGAAGTGTCGGAAATACCCGCCGATCATGTTCGTAGCCAAGTGAGCGGCACATCTCCACGATTCGAGCGCGGCCGTGTCTCGTTGCCCATCCGGTTGCAAACAGCAATGCGGACGAGCCGAAGGCCATCGAGTAAGGCTTGATGAACTCGATCTTTTTCTGCAGCGCACTCCGGCGCTTCGGAGCGTCGCCGTCAGGTGACATTGCTTATGCTGTCTGTGACCGCGGGCGAGGATAAGCGCGCGTCGATGTCACGAACACTGAAATCGCGCACGACACCGCCCGTTGCCCAGAACAGCAGGCACGCATCGATCGTAACGCGGATTGTCCACGCAAGCGCAGCGCCCACAATTCCCCAGTGAACGATGAGGAACCACGCAAGCGGCAGATGAATAGCAAGCTCGGCTACGTGGAACTTCGCAATCGTGTTGGGGCGACCAAGTGCAGTGAGAAAACCTGACGGTACATGGGCGACTGCGTTCACGAACACGCCAAGCGCGAGGATGCGAATTACGATTCTTCCCTGCTCAGCGAACTCAGCACCGAGCCACAGCTTGAGGAGCCAGGGGCCGGCAATCGCGAGCACGAGTGACGGACCGACAACCAGAAGCGCGGTCTTGCTCAAGGCGGCAGAGAATACGCGGGCGACCCTGTCATGATCGTTGATTGCAGCAAGGGCGCTCACTGTGGGGTAAACCGCGCCCATCAGACTGGCGGGAATGATGAGCATTCGCATCACACCGTCGAATGGCGCCGTGTAATAGCCCACAGCTGCAACGCCAACGAGCGCGCCAAGAAGAAACCGGTCGAGATATACGAGCAGAGGGCTTACGATATTCGAGACCGATACCCATCCGCCGAATACGAACAGTGGCCGAAGTGCATCCCATTCGAGCTTTGGCTTCCACGATGAGCTCGGCAGCACCTTTCCCACCGCGACCGCCATTGCGAGAGCTATGACGAGCCGGGCGATAAACAGGTAGAACACAATCTTCGGCAGGCTTTCACCCGCACTGGCCGCGATCGCAGGAATCAGAAAGGTCGCAATGCTTCCGGGGACGCGGATTCCATTGCTCAGGTCGAAGCGCTGCGTTGCCTCGAGGATTCCGCGCAGGCTCAACAGGATGATCGTCGGCGGAATCATCAGAGCGAGAATCCTGAATACGGCAATTGCCTCACTACGCAATTCAGGCGGAATCTCAAAGACGTAATCAGCGATCAGAGGCGAGACCAGAATCAGCACAACGGATCCGACTGCGCCGAGCAGCGCCTGGCTCAGGACTGATCCCGCTATGAGTGGCGCAACATCGGGATCGCGACGCGCGATCGATGCTGACACCTGGCGCGTTGTCGCTGCGCCAAGCCCGAGATCGAACAGGCTCGAATACTCGAGCACTGCGAATGCGAGCGACAGGAGACCGAACCGTGCAACGCCGAGCTCGCGCGTAATGATTGGTACAGTGGCGAGACCGACGAGAAGCGGTATGACAAAGCCAACGAGATTGAGTGCGGAGTTGCGGGCAATCGGGCCCATTACACTGCAGCGGCTGGCTGCTGGCTTCTGGCTGCCAGCAAAGCGTCAGCAGCGTCGATAACACCCTGCTCCGTTGGCGCGATCAGAAAGTCATGACCAGTTCCTTCGCCGACGAAACGCTGACCGGGGCGCGAGGGGCGGTGCCATTTGGGATTGCCGGTGAGAAAGACCGCAACGACCGGCACGCCGAGCGCGTCGGCGATGTGCATTGGGCCGCTGTCATTGCAGAGAACCAGTCGCGCGCGACTCAGCAGTGCCATCATCTCACGAAGTGACACGCGCGCAGTCGCGGTTGCAAGTGGCAGAGTGCCGTACGCATCTGCCGGTTCCGGAAAGAACAGGAACTCTGCATTCCATCGATCCTTTATCGCGCGCGCAACTTTTTCATATGAGGCGAGTGGCCATCGCCGTCGCGGATCGCTTGCGCCTCCATGAATGACGACCAATGGGCGCGAAGCGGAAAATCCCTGCTGTGCGAGCCATCCTTCTGCCCACGCAATCTCGTCATCGCTGACTGCAAGCTGTGAGGCTGCCCCTTCGCCGAGCGAAAAAGGCACCATGCGGTTCTTTTCTTCGGCATACTGGCTCACAGCACGAACTAATGTGAGCCAATCGTCGATTCGATGATGCGCATTGGGATTAACGGGAATTGCGTCGGTGAGGAGGACGGACCCACCGCCATAATCGAATCCCACGCGCCGCCGCGCGCCGATCATCCACGTGAGCAGATTGCTCCGGGCATCCATTCTCGCATCGATCGAGAGATCGAACTTTTCGGCCGACAGCTGACGAATCAGAGCCCGCAGCGATCCCATGTCGTATCGCCGCGGATCGTACTTCGCATACAGAGCAGTCCAGGGCAAGTCGTAGACGACTACATCATCCGCGAGACCCGAGTGTCGCAGCAGCTCCGCTGCGTG
>DASUXX010000005.1:0-13962 GCA_036377755.1 Gemmatimonadaceae bacterium | reverse complement strand
TCATTCGCGCCTGTCGGTATGTCTGTACAGGCGAATAAAAGGAGCAGCGCGCCGGCAACAGTGACCGGCAACGACCCTCCGCGGCGAATCAAAGGAATCTGTCCGAGAGCTGCGTCGCGAGATTGATGTACGCTTGTGACGCAGCGTCCGCGGGACTCCTCAGCACCACAGGCTGGCCCGCAGCGAATGCGTCGGCCGTCGCGATAGTGCGTGGAATCACAGTGGGAAAGACGATGTTCGGCGGCAGATGACGACGCACATAATCCAGGACTCTCTCGCTTGCGGGATTTCCAGGCTCGAACATCGTCATCAGGATACCGTCGAGTGTGAGCTGATCGTTGAACGCAGCAATATCCTGAATACCCCGCAGTATCTGCGGAGTTGTCTGAAGGGCGAGTGGCTCAGTCTGGAGAGGAACGATCACGTGCTGGCTCGCCTGAAGAACCTTTCGCGTGATAGGTCCCAGTCCGGGTGGCGCGTCGACGACAACGACATGACATCGAGCACGCGCAGTGTTGAGAAGATCCGGAAGAATCTCAGTCTCGCTGATGAGCTGCTGATAAAAAGCGTGATCGGCCTCATCAGACACCGAGCCCGCAAGTATCACGCGCAGCCAGGGCAGGGCAGTGGGCAGAATCACATCGCGTAGTGATTTCACCCCGTTCAGATAATCAGCGAAGCCTGCGCCCTCGTGATCGCGCCGAAGCCCGACACCATAGCGCACCGATCCCTGCGGATCGACGTCGATGATCAGAGTTTTCAGACCGCGTCTCGCGAATGCCGCCCCGAGATTCACGGCTGTCGTCGTCTTGCCTACACCACCCTTCTGGCTGACGATTGCGAGGACATCACCCATCTACTCGGAGACCTCGGGGTATTCGTCAGTCTTGAGGTCCTGCCGCTCGACGGGCTGCTCCTCCGCGGATCTGAGCCGCTCGAGCGTCTCCCGCGCATGACGTATCCACCGGTCAGCCTCGGCGCTCGGCGCGGGCGGATCCATCAGGAAGGATTCGAGATGAAACGCAGCGTTGTCTATCTCGCCGCGACGCAGCAGAAGAAAAGCGAGCCCGTAATGCGCTCCCGAGAGCTTTGGCTGAATCTCGAGTGCGCGACGATAACAGCGTATTGCCTCACTTGTGCGGCCGGTGCGGGAATATGCGATTGCCATGTTCTGAAGAACACGGTGATTGGTAGGCTGATCCCTGAGTGCGAGAGCGTATGACGTCAGCGCAGCTTCGTAATCGCCCTGACGTTCGAGCGCGAGCCCCTCGCTCAGATAATCGAGGCGCTTCTGCTCGTTTTTCGACTTCCCGCCGCTGAAGCGACTCCAGAATGACATCGCACCGAATCTACCGACGAGATAGCGTACGGGCTAGCTTCAAGTGCCATGTCACCACGCAGACAAACCATCGATCCCGCACAGGGAGTTCTGCACGTGGAGTGGCCGTTGTTCGGCGAGCTTTCACGCGCGCTCGCATTGAAAGTTTCCCGCGAATACGACCCCGATCTCGTGGTAGGCATCGCGACAGCAGGAGTGGTTCCTGGCGCAGTGGTGGCGGCAATGCTCGGAAAGGAGTTTCACTCGATACTCATAAGCCGCAGATATCGCGCTGAAGAGACAAGAGAGACCCCTGCGATTTTCAGTGCTGCGCCGTCGGAAGTCCGCGGGATGCGAGTACTCATTGTCGACGAAACCTGCGATTCAGGCGAGACGATGCGTCTCGCGGTGGGGTCGATCGTGAACGCTGGAGCCACTGAGGTCAGGACGGCTGTCGCATTCAGGACGGGCCCGTATCAGCCGGATTTCCACGCGCTGGCAACGGAGAGTACGATCATCCTGCCGTGGGACCGGGAGCTTATTGTCGATGGTGAGCTCACGATGAATCCACTCTATTCCGACGCAATCGATCGGTAGTGGGCATTCTTGAAACTGCGGGGACTGCGGAACTGCGGTAACTGCGGTAACTGCGGTAACTGCTCTGCCGCACGGAACACACGGAACGGGCACGGAACACTCGGAAAAAAAACAGAAATACAAAGGCTAGAACGGTATATCCGTGATGTCGTCACCGTCTTGAGTTCATGAATCTTTATCACGTGACGATTACGGACCCCTTAACCGAATCAATCATCGGAGCAGCCTTTGAAGTGCGTCGCCGTGTTGGGTGCGGTCTGCTCGAGAGTGCCTATCACGCATTTCTGTGCATCGAGCTCAGAAAGTTGGGCTTATCGCTCAAGAGTCAGGCTAATCTCCCGGTTGAATATGATGGCCACATCGTAGACATCGCGTATCGACCTGACTTGATCGTGAACAATCAAGTGATCGTAGAACTGAAGGCCGTTACCGAGATTTCACCCGTACATGAAGCGCAAATTCTCACTTATTTGCGGTTGTCCGGAATTCACGTTGGGCTGCTATTGAATTTTCACGCCGTTCCCTTCGGGTCAGGCATTCGGCGTTTTGTTATGTAGTGCTGTTTCCGAGTCTTCCGTGCCCGTTCCGTGTGTTCCGTGCGGCAGAGCAGTTACCGCAGTTCCCGCAGTTCCGACGTTGCTTAAGCTCGCGAGAGCTCCTCCCATTTGGCCGCCATTACTTCGGCATTCCCAAGCAAAAAACGGCAGCGGCCTGATCTCCCTGAGCAGCACTCAGTCTCGAGAACAGCAATCGGATACCCCGCAACCCGTCCAAAGAACGCAGCCAGGAGCCCGGTTGTGATCTGACATCCGGCGTCACCGGCGACCGGTCCTTCCCAGCAATCCTCGATATCGACCGTCGCTGTTCCCTCGGAATCGTCGCCCGAAAACGTGACAGTTCCCCATCCGGCATCGCGGAAAAATTTCGCAGTCCGATCACCGAATTCGGAAAGCGACAACTCACCGGAATCGAACCGATCCGAATTTCCATAAGCTTCGGCGAGCCATCGCTCGAACGCCTCATGAACTGATTCGCCCCCAGCGTATCCGGCTTCACGCAGCGCATTCACCGCTGCATCGGGATCACTCGAGGAGAGCACGGCCGCGCGCAGCTCGCGCAGTGTCGGGACAGCAACTCCAACCATCAGCGTCATCGTGTCGGTCATCCAATTCTCGCTTTGAGCTCGTCCTCGTCGATTATCTCGATTCCCAGCGCGCGTGCCTTCTCCAGTTTACTTCCCGCGTCGTCGCCCGCAACAAGAAAGCTCGTCGATTTCGAGACTGAGCTCGTAACGCGGCCACCCGCCGCTTCGATTGCATCTGTTGCCTGCGTCCTGCTCATCGTCGGCAGTGTGCCGGTAATGACGACCGTCTTGCCGGATAGGGCACCGCTCGAAGTTGCCTGACGCGGTTCCTCGAAGTTGAGGCCCGCATGGAGAAGCTTCTCGATGAGCTTCCTTGCACTCTTGTCCGAGAAATAGGCAGCGACACCTTCTGCGATGATGTCCCCGACCCCTCGCACCGCCGCGATTTCATCCTTTGATGCACGCGCGAGATCGTCGAGATGTCCGAAATGCCTCGCGAGAAGCTGCGCTGCAATTGCGCCGACATGTCTGATGCCGAGCGCAGTCAACAAACGCGAGAGCGGCTGCGATTTTGATGCTTCGATTGCTGCGAGCAGCGCGTCCGTTCCCTTTGATGCATAACCTTCGAGAGCGAGAAGCTGATCGCGCTCGAGCAGATAGAGATCAGCCGCATCGTGTACGAGACCTTCGTTGATGAGCTGCTCGATTCGCGAATATGAGAGTCCGCGAATGTCCATCGCTCCGCGCGATGCGAAGTGCACCAGACCTTCGAGCTGCCGTCCGGGACATGCTACGTTCGGACAGTAGATCGCAACCTCTTCCTCATCTCGGTCCACGGGCGTTCCGCACGACGGACATTTGGACGGCATTCGCCACTTTCTTCCGCGGGGCTCACTCTTTTCGGGAACCGACGCAATGATCTGCGGAATTACTTCACCTGCGCGCTTGACCTGAACGATGTCGCCTTCGCGCAGATCTTTTTTTCGAATCAGATCTTCGTTGTGAAGCGTGGCGAGTTTCACAACCACTCCGCCGATCTCTACAGGCTCGAGCTCCGCATATGGATTGAGCGCGCCCGTCCTCCCCACATTCACCCTGATGTGCAACAACTTCGTCTCGGCGATATCGGGCGCGAATTTCCGCGCGATTGCCCATCGTGGCTCTCGGCCGCCAACCACGCCGAGCTCATCCTGTAGAGCGAGGTTGTCGACTTTTACCACGCCGCCGTCGATCGCGAAGTTGAGCTGGCCTCTTACAGTGTGCTCGATGCGATGTGCCCACTCGAATACGTCTGCGAGCTTCAGGCATCGCGCGCGATGCGGTGCGACAGGTACTCCCCATTCCGCGAGCTGCTCTAGCAGATCCCATTGCGTGCGGAAGGGAAGTGTTCTGTTCTCACTCGCAACTGAATATCCAAAGAATCGTAATGGACGTCGTGCAGTGATCGACGGATCGAGTTGTCGCAGCGCACCAGCGGCTGCATTCCGTGGATTTGCAAACACAGGCTCGCCGGCCTGCACTCGCTCCTCGTTCATCTTCTCGAATCGATCGAAGGGCATGTAGATCTCACCGCGAATTTCAATGCGACCCTTCGGTGGATCATTGAGAAGTCTCAGCGGAACATCGCGCACTGTACGGAGATTCTCCGTTACATCTTCACCTATCGACCCATTACCGCGCGTGGCACCTGTTACGAAGATCCCGTCTTCATATGTAAGACTTACCGCTGCGCCGTCGATCTTCAGCTCGACCGTATAGCCTGATGACTCGATGTCGTTGCCGGCGACTCTGATGATGCGGTCCTGCCATGCCTGGAGCTCGTCGTCGTCGAACGCGTTGCCGAGTGACAGCATCGGCACCAGGTGCTGATGCTTTGTAAGTGCGCTCTGAACGGGCGCGCCGACGCGAACCGTTGGCGAATCCGGCGAGCGAACCTCTGGATGTGTTGTTTCGAGATCCTGCAGCTCCCTGAAGAGCTTGTCGTACTCGCGATCTGATATTGTTGGCTTGTCGAGTACGTAGTACTCGTGTGCAGCTCTATTGAGGGTGTTCCTCAGCTGCGACGCGCGAGTCTGCGGATCCGTTGCTGCTGCTTCTGTTCTCTTCGGCATCCGCCTGGTCTGCTTCTATGTGTTGATTGAATTCTGCGCTGTCGAACCGGACGACCTTGTTGCGACCCATTTCTTTCGCGACGTACAGAGCGTCGTCGGCTGCTTTGAGCATTTCCTCGCGGCCCTTGATCCGCGGGTGGGGCCAGGCGGCAACGCCCAGACTCACTGTTCGCTTGAGGGTGCCGCCTTCGAACGAAAATGTATGCTCTTCAACGCGCTGTCGCACCCGTTCTGCGAACGTGACAGCAGAATCGAGCACAGTTCCGGGTAACAGAAGGAGGAACTCCTCTCCGCCGTAGCGTCCCACACGGTCAATCTCGCGTGCCTCGTCCTTCAATATCTGCGCGAACTGTTTCAGCACATCGTCGCCCGCTGCATGTCCGTACGTATCGTTCACTCGTTTGAAGTGATCGATGTCGCACATGACGCATGCGACCGGTTCGTGGAGCCGCAGCGAGTGCTCGAACATTTCATGAAGTCGCTGCTCGAGGGCTCGTCTGTTGTCGACCTCGGTGAGCCCGTCGGTCATCGATATGTAGCGGAGCCGCTGATTGGTTTTGTCGAGCTCGTCCTGAAGCACTTTTATCCGCAAGAGCGACCGCACTCTCGCCTCGAGCTCGGCGAAATTGATCGGCTTGGTCACATAGTCGTCAGCGCCTGCTTCGAGACCGGCCACCATCCGTTCCGTGGAATCGAGCGCGGTCTGCATGATCACCGGTATGAACGGGAGCGACTTATCAGCCTTTAACCGCCGCGCTACTTCCATCCCGTCCATGTCGGGCATCATGACGTCGAGCAATATCAAATCGGGGCACCAGCGCTTGACAGTATCCAGTGCGGACTGTCCATCGTTGGCTCCTTCGACGTCATATCCCCGCGCCTCTAACCGTGCGCGCAGGACTTCTACGTTGTCTTCGTGGTCGTCGACAACGAGTATCCTTTTCTTGATGGTACCAGCGTTCTCTTGCTCAGTGACCATTATTGCGGCCGAGGAAGCGTTGTACCTCCGCGACCACGGCTCGGGGCTCGCATGGCTTGGCGAGGTAACCGTCGCAACCGACTTCGAAAGCCTTCTCCCTGTCTGAAGCGAGAGCGTGTGCAGTAAGGGCGATTATCGGGATGTGTTTGGTCTGTGGATCGTGTTTCAGGACCTGCGTGGCTTCCCATCCGTCGATTATCGGGATGGAGATGTCCATCAATATGAGGTCCGGTTTGGATGACCGGGCCTTCGATATCCCTTCCTCGCCATTCCACGCCTCGGTGACTTCGTATCCGAAGTGTTTCAGAATGGTCGAATAAACAATACGGTTGTCTTCGTTATCCTCAACAAGCAGAATCATTTTACCAGACTCGCTCATTTGACCTCGCATGGGTATTGCAATCCTGTGCTTTCAAGCAAATACCTTACCACCCCTATTGAACTGGCTGATCAATGAGTGCTCCCGATAACAGAGAGGGTGGGAACCGTCCTGCCCGGAAGCCCCGTGGACGTCCTTATCGGAATGTACCAGATGCGCGTGCTACTGGAATGCTCGGGGTGGGGCTGATCATCGGTACCGTCATCGGTGCGGGTGTCGCTCTCCTGTTTGCTCCGCAGGCAGGCTGGGAAACCCGGCGGTCGATTGGCCGGAGAGCTGGGGCCATGGGTCGTGGGGCCGGCGCCTGGACCAAGCTGGGTCGGGAGCTCCGCAAGGCTGCCAAGGCTAAACGAAAGTCGCTCGAGCTGCAGGCGAAGAAGGATGAGATACAGGTTCACAAGGCTGCGGCGGGGGAACCGGTTTAAAAGCGGGTTACGGGTTCTTGATGTCGTGTGTCATGGGTCGTGATGTGATGGGTCGCGTGTAACCCAGGACCTCTGACATCATGACCCGTGACACAAAACCGTAAAAGAACCCCTAACCCATAACCCCTACTCCCGCGCTAGTGCCGCCCGGGCCTGCTCCTTGTAGTACTTATCGTTCACATCATTAGCCGGCATCCGCAGTACCGCCTCGTACATCGCCTTTGCCTTCGCACTATTCCCGCGGTCCCGGTAAATCTCAGCCAGGTCGATATAGTGAACGATCCGCTCAGGATCATTCGCAACTGACGCTTCCATGTACCGGATCGCTTCATCCCATGAGGCAGTCCCGAAGACCTTACCGCCCAGAAAATTCTTTGCGACCATCCTCGTAAAGCCGTTGAGTCGCATCACTTCTGCGTTCCACATCCCCATCACGTGAAGACATCCGCCATGGGTGGGCTTTATACGAAGACATTCCAGCGCCTGCGACCGGATTTCCGTCGCGTACTTGATCCTGCCCTTTGGACTCTGGTTCAACGCGGTCTTGCCAAGCGCTCGCGCTACGGAAAAATGTCCTTCGGCATCGTTCGGATTGAGCTGCAGCGCCTTCCGTGCGTAACGCTCGCCGTTGGCGTACAGCACCTCCTGGCGCGCTTTGTCGTTAGTATATGAACCGATGTCGATGGCAGAACGCGATGCTTTCCAGTTGGCTTCATAGCTGGACGGGTCGAGCTTGATGGCCTGTTCGTAGTGAGACAGCGCGGATGGAGCATTCATCGCCGCATAATCCCGGTCGCCTATCGAGATTTGCTCGGCGAATGTTTGAGCGTGGGCTGCTGTGGCGAACAGGAGAAGCGCCAGTAGTGATCGCACGAATGACATGGTAATTGAAATGAATAGGACCGCAGTCCGAATTACACCGGCGGCACAAGAATGATCGTTCCTCGTCTCATTGAGCGAAAGCGTGAAGGCGGGCGCATTGTCGAGCCTGAATGGGATGAGCTCATCGCGCGGTATTCAGCAGGGAAGATTCCCGACTATCAGATGTCGGCGCTTCTCATGGCGATCTTTTTCCGCGGAATGGACAGAGGTGAGACGAGCGCTCTGACTGATGCGATGATTCAGAGTGGCGGCCAGCTCGAGCTTTCGCACCTGAATGTTGCGCGTATCGATAAGCATTCGACGGGTGGTGTCGGCGACAAGGTCTCACTGATACTGGCGCCTCTCATCGCGTCACTTGGTGTAGCGGTTCCGATGATGTCGGGCCGCGGGCTTGGTCACACTGGCGGAACTCTCGACAAGCTCGAATCAATTCCTGGGTTCAGAACGAACCTCTCGCTTGCTGAAGCTGCAAAGCAGGTCGAGGCGATTGGATGCGCGCTCATTGGCCAGACAAAAGAGATCGCGCCGGCTGACAGAAAGCTTTACGCGCTGCGGGATGCGACTGCGACCGTGGAAGTGATTCCACTGATCGCAGCGAGCATTATGAGCAAGAAGCTCGCTGAGGGACTTACCGGTCTGGTTCTCGACGTCAAGCAGGGTTCAGGAGCGTTCATGCCTGATCCGGAGCGTGCCGAGAAGCTTGCGCGCGCGATGATTCAGCTTGGCGCTGATCGCAACTGTCCTGTTGTTGCGCTGCTGACCGCAATGGATCGTCCACTCGGTCTCGCATGCGGCAACGCACTCGAAGTGAAGGAATCGATCGATGCGCTGCGCGGCGAAGGCCCTGAAGATCTGATAGAAGTGACTTATGCGCTCGGCGCTGAGATGCTGATGCTTGCGAACGCTGCGTCCTCTGCAGAGGATGCGTGGCGAATGATGCAGGATGCAATTGCATCGGGCCGGGCTCTCGCCAGGTTCGCCGAAATAGTCGAAGCGCAGGGCGGTGATGCGCGCATCGTCGATGATTACTCCATTCTTGCATCCGCCCCCGTTCAGGCTGAGTTCACGGCAGGGCGTGAAGGATTTGTCACCGAGCTTGCTCCTCGTGCAGTAGGTCATGGGATCATTGCACTGCGAGGCGGTCGCAGAACAATGGAAGACAAGATCGATCCGTCGGTTGGGTTTGTAATAACAGCAAAGCCTGGTGACCACGTTGAGCGCGGACAGCCTCTCGCAGTCATTCACGCACTCGACGAAGCCGGTCTCAAGGAAGGGAAGCGCGCCCTGAGCGAAGCCATCACGGTCAGTGAGGAAAAAGTCGAGCATCTGCCGCTCGTCTCGACGCGAATGACGGTCGATGGCAGAGAGAGGTGGACGAGACCCGCGCTGTAATGACGCGGGTTGTACTGCTTCGCCGGTGGCGGCGCGATCACAGCGCACTCGACGCATCTATCAGGGCCGCGGGTTACGATCTCATCGTTGCATCCGACGAGACGTTCGATCCGGCTGCCGGAGATGTCGTGTGGATCAACGGAAACGTCAACTGGTTTCCGCGCACGCGCAGCATTCTCAAAAAACTTTCGCGAGCGACCCGGCCGCGGACTATGGTCTGGCATTCTGAGCCGCTGCCATTTCCCCGCGGTTCAGGTTTTCCGCAGCCTCGGCTTCAGCTGCGCGAGATCGCGAAGATTGCGCTGCGCGATCACAGGGCAACTGATGCATACACCAACTTCCGCCGGATCGGCGAGCTTTACACCGGGGGTGTACTCGATCTGTGTGTCGTCACCTCGCGGTCGCGACAGGCATTCCTGCGGGAGCGCGACATCCCTTCTGCCTTTGTCCCCCTCGGATATTACCCCGGACTCGGCACCGATCTGGGTATCACGCGTGACATCGACGTGCTTTTTCTCGGTGCACACGATGACTCGCGACATCGGCGGGCAATTCGTTATCTGCGCTCGAGCGGAATAAGCGTTGAGGCGCACGGAAGCTGGACCTCTGCCGCAACGTGGGGAGACTCGCGTACTCAGCTGATAAATCGCGCAAAAATTTTTCTCAACATTCAGCGGCATGCCGGGCAGTACTCCGGATTGCGGATGCTGCTCGGAATGGGTAACCGCACAATGGTTTTGTCTGAGCCCGTATACGACCCCTTCCCTTACGAGCCTGGAGTGCACTACGTAAGCACTTCGCTCGACACAATGCCCGAAACAATTCTGAAATATCTCTCCGATGAATCAGCGCGGAGTGCGATTGCCGATGCAGGTCACCGCTTCGTCACGCAGGAGCTGACGCTGGAGAAATCAGTCAATCAGGTTCTGCATCACATGGAAGAAATGCTTCACTCACGGAGCAGTCATTGAAGATTCCGCTGTTCCGTCCGTCTATATCCGAAGCTGCAATTTCAGCTGCGTCTGAGGTGCTCCGTTCCGGCTGGCTTGGCCTGGGGCCTCGCACTCGCGAATTCGAGACGAAGTTCGCCGAGTATGTGGGAGCGCAGCATTGCGTTGGATTGAATTCGTGCACGTCAGCGATTCATCTCGCTCTGCACGTTCTCGATTTGCCCGAAGGATCAGAGGTCATTACCACACCGCTGACATTCGTCTCTACGAATCATGCGATTCTGTATGAGCGGCTGACTCCCGTCTTTGCGGATATCGACAGGACGACAGGTAATCTCGATCCGCGCTCAGTCGCTGAGAAAATCACCGATAAGACGCGCGCGGTGATTGTCGTTCACTACGGCGGTTATCCTGCAGATCTCGATGAGCTGTACGCACTGGCTCGTGAGCACAATCTGACAATCATCGAAGATTGCGCGCACGCCTGCGGCGCTGCTTATCACGGAAAGAAGATCGGAAGTCACGGCGACCTGCACGCATTTTCTTTTCACGCAGTAAAAAATCTTCCGACAGGTGACGGCGGCGCGCTAACTGTTCGGTCCACGGAGCTCGACGCGCGCCTTCGCAGGCTTCGCTGGCTCGGCATCGACAGGGACACGTTCCGCCGCACGAGCTCCACCGCCTACGATTGGGACTACGAAGTCTCCGAAGTTGGATTCAAGTATCACATGAACGACATCGAGGCGGCGATTGGGCTTGCACAGCTGCCGCTGGTGGACAGCGAGAACGCTAGACGCACGGAGATCGCAGCTCTGTATACCTCGCAGCTCAGCGATGTCGATGGAGTCACTCTCATGTCCCGCTCTGACGATCGGACGAGCAGCTTTCATCTCTTTCCGATCCTCGTCGAGGACCGCGATGCGTTCCTCGCAACGATGAGAGACGCGGAGATCGGCATCGGCGTCCATTATCGCAGGAACGACACGTATTCGATGTACGAGAAGGCCGAACTTCCAGGTGCCGAGTGGTTCTCGGGGCGCGTAGTCTCGCTCCCGATGCACATGTGCCTCACAGACGAAAATGTCGAGTATGTCGCAAGCGTCATTCGTTCCGGTTGGTAACCGATGAAACTCCTCATACTCGGCACAAGATCATTCGCGCCTGAGATCGCCGACGTTGCTTCGGATATTGAAGGCATGGAGATCAGCGGCTACGTCGAGAACATGGATCGCGAGAAGTGCTCGGAGAAAATCGAGGGGCTCCCGATCTACTGGGTAGATGACATCGCACCGATGAAAGACTCTCATTTCGCTGTCTGCGCCCTCGGGACTACGGGGCGAAGTCGTTTCATAGAGCAGGTCGAGTCGATCGGTTTCCGGTTCGCGACGATAATTCACCCTGGTGCACGCATCTCGCGAAACAGCATGCTCGGCGACGGGTCAGTCGCGGGACCGGGGGTGATCGTCGCAACGCGCACGAGGATCGGACGTCACGTCATCCTCAATCGCGGAGCGATGATCGGTCATCACACTTCTGTCGGAGATTACTGCAGCATCATGCCGGGAGCGAATGTCGCGGGTGCGTGCACGATTGGAGACTCTACGTACATCGGAATGGGTGCACTTGTGCTCGATCATAAAAAAGTTGGATCGCACTCGGTCGTAGGTGCGGGCTCAGTCGTTACGCGTGATGTGCCCGACAATGTTCAGGTCATTGGGTCACCCGCGAGAGTGGTGAAGGAGAACATCGAAGGACGATGAGCTCACTCAAGCCGCTGATCATCAACCTTGCACCGACTGGCATGGTTCCACGCTTGTCGGACAACGCTGCTGTACCAGTCACTGCAGAACGAATCGCGGACGATTGTGCTGGGTGTACAGGTGCAGGCGCGTCCATGCTGCACCTCCATGCGCGCGATGAGAACCAGCATCCCGCATGGCAATCGGAGATCTATCGCGAAATAATTCTCGCGGTGCGCAGGCGGTGCAGGGATGCGATTGTCATCGTGTCGACAAGCGGCCGCACGTTTGGCGCGTTCGAGCAGAGATCCGACGTTCTCAATCTGGATGGTGACGCAAAACCGGACATGGCGTCACTTACACTAGGGTCACTGAATTTTCCAAAGCAGGCATCAGTGAACGAGCCGGCAATGATCAAGCGGCTTGCCGGTGCGATGAACGAGCGCGGGATCGTGCCAGAGCTCGAGGTCTTCGATTTCGGGATGCTCGATTACGCGAAGTATCTCATCGATCGCAAGGTTCTTCGCGAGCCTTTCTACTTCAATCTGCTTCTCGGTTCGCTTGGAACGGCGAGTGCAACGCCGTTCAATCTTGCATCGATGGTGATGCAGCTTCCGTCCGGTGCGACGTGGGCTGCGGCAGGAATTGGGCGGTTCCAGTTTGCAATGAATTCGCTCGCAGTGGTTACAGGCGGCAATGTGCGAATCGGTCTCGAGGACAATCTTTTCCTCGATGCGGAAAAGACGCGGCCTGCGACCAATGTTGCATTGGTTGAGCGAATTACCGCCGTTGCCAAAGCGGTCGAGAGGCAGGTGGCAACACCACGCGAGGCGCGCGAGATAATCGGCCTGCCACTACATTCGAGTCATGGCTGACGCCCCGGGCAGCGGCAGAAAATTCAACGAAGAAGAGGTCGCGCTCATCATCAAGCGCGCGGCCGAGCTGCAGCAGGTCGAGGAGGTCGAAGAGACATCGTCGAATGCGTTGAGCCTCGCTGAAGTCGAGCAGATCGCAAAGGAAGCAGGAATCGATCCTGCTCTCGTTCGCCGTGCTGCGAATTCTCTCGATCGTCCTGTGGAAACAAGCCGCCCGTCACCATGGGTCGGCGCTCCAACGCGGATCATCTACGAGCGCGCCGTCGACGGCGAGATCTCAAACGACGAGTTCGAGGCACTGGTCGATACGATCCGCCGCGCGATTGGAGAGAATGGTGTGCCGAGTGTGCTGGGTCGAACGCTTTCATGGAGCTCCACACTTCGCGGCGGTCGCAGGCGGAATCGCGGGCGGCATATCGATGTGAGCATCATGTCCCGCGGCGGTGTTACGACGATCAGAGTCGAAGAAGAGCTGCGTGATATTGCCGGCGCCCTGTTCGGCGGTCTCCTTGGTGGTGGAGCAGGTGGTACCAGCGGAATCTCGTTCGGAATCGGGATGGGCGAATTCCACTCCGCAGCGATCGCAGGAATGCTGTGGTTTGGAATTGCGGGCGGATTCTACGTCCTGGCGCGCACGATATTCGGGAACATCTCCCACAAGCGTGACAAGCAGCTGCGCGAGCTGGCGAATCGTCTTGAAGAGCAGGTGACGAGCGCGATTGAAAACAAGCCCGCTCAGGTGGGCGCGAGCACCCCGCGCGCTCTTGGCGCCGGAGAAGATTCCGCACGCACTGACTGACGCGTCTTCCATAGTGTGGCAGCTTCTTCCTGCGTCCACGGTTTGAGATTCAAGGCAGCGAGCGCTGACGAGAGCTCGATCACACTCGCGTAGCGATCTTCAGGCCCTTTCGCGAGACACTTCAGTACGATTGATTCGAGCTCCCTCGGAATATCGACCCCCGCGCGCACTGACGGCGGTACAGGCTCGGCACGCAGATGATTTGCGATCATCTGGAATGTGTTCGCCGCTTCGAAGACCAGTCTGCCCGTGAGCAGGTAGTAAGCAACGCATCCAACAGCGTAGATGTCGGCACGACCGTCGATTGCTTCGCTGAGCATCATCTCTGGAGCCATGTACGCCGGCGTTCCAGGTGTGCGGCCAACTGCAGTGGCGAGTGAATCACCCATTGCTTCCTGTTTCACTGACTTTACGAGACCAAAGTCGAGCACC
>DASUXX010000004.1:0-2369 GCA_036377755.1 Gemmatimonadaceae bacterium | reverse complement strand
CTCACACGCGCTGAAAGGATTCTCGGCGCACATGTCGGCAGCAGCCGCGGCGCGCATCGCTCAGATGGATGGCGTTGCATTCGTGGAGCAGGACCAGGAGTACAGTGCAGCTGAAGTACAGAGCAGTGCAGTGTGGGGCCTTGACCGAATCGATCAGTCATTGCTCCCGCTCGATGGCAATTACAACTACAGCGCGACAGGCGCGGGTGTGAACGCGTACATCATCGATACTGGAATCCGCCCGACTCACTCGGATTTCGGCGGCCGGGTTGTCTCAGCGTACACGTCGATCGCTGATGGCTATGGTCCAACGGGCTGCAACTATCACGGCACGCACGTCGCTGGAACTGTCGGCGGCGCGACCGTCGGTGTAGCGAAGGGAGTTACTCTCTACTCGGTGCGTGTGCTCGACTGCAGTGGAAATGGTACTGCAAGCTCGATCGTTGCGGGTATCGACTGGGTCACCGCGAATCATCGCAATCCGGCTGTTGCGAACATGAGCATCAGTGGAAGCATCTCGGATGTGGTGAACCAGGCCGTTCAGAGATCGATCAACTCGGGCGTGACTTACGTGGTTGCCGCCGGAAACTCGGCGACTGATGCATGCGGTTATTCGCCGGCAAGTGTGAGCGGCGCTCTCACTGTTGGTGCAACAACTGGAAGCGACATTCCGGCCAGCTTCTCCAATTACGGAGGATGCGTCGATATATGGGCGCCTGGCCAGACGATTTATTCTGCATGGAACAACGATGACTACGGCTTCGGCTACGCCAGTGGAACGTCGATGGCGTCACCTCACGTTGCTGGCGCAGTTGCGCTCTACCTCCAGGGCAATCCTGGTGCGACGCCAGCGACCGTTGCGGGTGCAATCATGTCGAATGCGACGACAGGAGTCCTGACTTCACTGATGGGCTCTTCTCCAAACAAGATGCTGCGCGTGAACGGATCAGGCGGAACAGTCACAACACCAACGAATCCAACTCCGCCGCCTCCGACGACTACAACGCCGACGAATGCGGCGCCGGTTCCATCATTTACGGCGAATTGCTCGCGGATGTCGTGCAACTTCATCTCGACTTCGACTGATGACGCCGGTATCGTCAGCTATTCGTGGACATTCGGCGACAATACGTCGGGCTCAGGAACAGGTGTGTCGCATACGTATTCGGGACGGGGCACTTACACGGTTGGCCTCACGGTGCGCGACACCGGCGGGCTCTCTGCAACGACTTACAAGCAGGTAACGGTCAAGAACGGGAAGTAGCGTTCCTATATGAAGTAGCGTTCCTATATAATGAAAGAGGCCACCCCAGAAAGGGGTGGCTTTTTTCTTTGTGACCCTGTGCTGTGACGCTCGTCATTGGTTCGGAAGGAAACAATGCGCAGGGTCGCTCCTCCCGAAAGGAGGTCGCGATAAGGGCAAACCCGCCGAAAGGCGGGGACGCAAAGCCAACGGGGCTAACGCGCGGAAATGCCGCGCCAGGCCGGCTGGGCTACCGAACACCACAGGAGGAGTAAACGATGTTCACGTCGATCCGCAAAGGTCGGCAGGCGGCAGCCAGCGCGAGCTGGCTTCTCGTGCTTGGCAGCCTGACCATGGGCCTCTCGGCCTGCTCGGATGCAGTCGCACCTGCGTCATCGAGCAAAGTTGAAACAATGCAGCCGGTATTCGATCGCGGCGCAAACAAGATCGCTGACGAATACATCGTCGTGTTCAATGACGATGTGAGCGACGTTTCCGGGAAGGCAAATGGTCTTCTCAAGAACGGTCAGGGACTGCTGCGCCGCACTTACGGAAAAGCTCTCAAGGGCTTCTCGGCGCACATGAGCGCGCAGACAGCTGCACGAATCGCGCAGGATCCGTCGGTTGCGTATGTCGAGCAGGACCAGGAAATGACGATGACCGAAGTTCCCGCAAGCTGGGGACTCGATCGCATCGATCAGTCCGCGCTTCCGCTCGATAATTCGTATTCGTATTCGGCGACTGGATCGGGCGTTCACGTGTACATCATCGACACCGGTATCCGCACGTCGCACTCGCAGTTCGGCGGCCGTGCAACGGGTGACTACAGCGCGATCGCAGACGGATACGGCGCAACCGGATGTCACTGGCATGGAACGCACGTAGCTGGAACAGTCGGCGGAGCAACCGTCGGTGTTGCGAAGAGCGTGAGATTGCATTCAGTTCGCGTGCTCGATTGCAATGGCAGTGGAACCACGAGCGGCGTGATTGCAGGAGTTGACTGGGTTGCATCGAATCGGGTTCTGCCCGCAGTCGCGAACATGAGCGTGAGCGGCGGCTTCTCGCAGGCGTTGAATGATGCAGTGCAGCGGGGCATCAATGCCGGCGTCACCTTCGCGGTTGCAGC
>DASUXX010000003.1:0-5947 GCA_036377755.1 Gemmatimonadaceae bacterium | reverse complement strand
GCGCATTCCGGTGAGGATGCGCGGCTGCTTGCGTTTGTGAACCAGTACGACGGTATCGTGCTCGACCTGGAGCTTGGCGACCGTCACGGTTTTGAAGTTCTCCAGGAGCTGCGCGGTGCAGGGAAGACAACTCCTGTGCTGCTGTATACGAGCACAGAGGATCCCGCTGCGATCGTGCGCGGTCTCGATGCAGGCGCAGATGGATACCTCGTAAAACCCGTTACGAATCAGGAGCTCCGCGCGCGTGTTCGCAGTCTTCTGCGACGAGGTCCCGGTGTGCGTGTGAGCGAGCAGCTCGTCGTGGGCCCGCTGTGTCTCAATCGTCTTACGCGCCGGGTGACTCGACGATCGAAGCAGATCGATCTCACTCCGATGGAGCTCAGGCTCCTCGAGCATTTCATGCTGCGTGCGGGCCAGCTAGTCACGCGTGGTGAGCTGCACGACAAAGTATGGGACATGCACTTCGACCCGTCATCGAACCTGGTTGACGCGCACGTTGCGCGACTGCGCAAGAAGCTCGACCAGGCCGATGCAGGCGTGACGATCGTTACGCGCCGTGGAATGGGATTCGTGTTCGACGCAATGGCTGCGGACGCAGAGGCATCCGGGGATCAGGAGCAGTACGGAGTCAAGAGCGCCCACGCCTGAGGCTTGCCGTCAGCACTGCGCTCGCGTTTTTCGTCGAGTGCCATTCTCGCTGAAGCTCCAGGAAACTCCATCAATACAGGATATCCTGCCGGATCGCGCTCAATAGCGTGACGGAACTCGATCCTGTGCGTTGCAGTGAATCGCGAACGCAGCCGCGGGATGATGCGATTGTCGAACGCATCGTGCGTCTCGACGAGCATCGTCGCGTTGCGAAGCCCGGGATACGCTTTCGGGTCGAGTATCGTGAGCTCAGCGCCACCGCAGTCCGAGAAAACCAGAGTATCGACGAAGTCGAGATCGGCGAGCCCCTGAGATCCGCAGAATCCACGCAGCTGAATGCGGTCGTGCACGCCATTCTGCATTGCGAGAATCTTGCACGACTTGCGGGCAGGTATCAGCGTATCGAACACGATGCTGCGAGTCTCAGGCATCCGCATCGCGAGCCCGACAGCGTGGTATCCCTCGCATGCGCCAATGTGAATCGCCTGGCTGAAACCGTGTGCTATGACCTGCTCGATCCAGGGGTGAATCTCTTCCTCGAACGATCCGAGCAGCTTTGTCGTGGGATGCTGGTCGACGAGCGGCGCACCTGCGGGCCCGAAGTACTTCATCCCCTTATAGGGGCCGCCCTGGACTATATGATTGCACGCCTCAGCGATCTGGGGCGCGAGCTTGTCGTATGCGAGGCTGCGATGATCCGCCGCCTGCCATCGCGTGTACGGGTTGACCTTCCACGCGGAAATCAGCGTTCTCACCTGATTCATTAGCATGCGGCCGAATATGGCCTGCCGATCGTGCGGGAGTATTACGCCTTCGTGACGGTTTCGTCATCATTGGCGAAATCGGCTTTAATGCTGAGACAAACCAGATCTTAGTTGCCAGACTTTTGGTTGCCAGTTGCCGGACTGTACCTCTGTTGGGCAAGAAGTCGGCGGTCTCGTTTGCTTGTTGCCTTGCTGAGACAAACCAGATCTGAGTTGCCAGTCATGTCGTTGCCAGTTGCCAGACTACGATGGTATCAGGAAGGCCTTGGTTCGTAAGCCGGCGGCTTGCTGGATCCGGCTCGTGCGATGTCAGATTATCGTGAGGTTCGAAGAATACTCGAAGGGCTCAGCAGCTATTTGAAGAAAAAGTCAGAATAGGAACCGCTGTTCTCTGGCAACTGGCAACCCACATGACTGGCAACTCAGATCTGGTTTGTCTCAGCAAGGCAACAAGCAAACGAGACCGCCGACTTCTTGCCCAACAGAGGTACAGTCCGGCAACTGGCAACCAAAACTCTGGCAACTAAAATCTGGTTTGTCTCAGCACTAAAGCCGATTTCGCAAGTGATAGAGCCTCTGGCGTGCCAAGAGGGTTGTTGGTTTTTAGATTCCCCCCACACGCAAGATGCTTTTCAACTCCTTCACCTTCCTGATCTTCTTCCCGGTGGTGGTCGCGGTCTATTTCGCGATTCCCCACCGCTACAGATGGCTGTGGCTGCTCGCAGCGAGCTGCTACTTCTACATGGCGTTCATTCCGGTCTATATCCTGATCCTGTTCTTCACGATCATCATAGACTACTTCGCCGGCATCCTGATCGAGAACGCGCAGGGAAAGAAGAGAAAGTGGTACCTCGCGGCGAGCATCGTCGCCAACGTCGGCGTCCTCGCAATCTTCAAGTACTTCAACTTCCTCTCGGCGAACGCAAATGCGATCGCCGAAGTTTTTCACTGGCCATACCAGTTCCCGATTCTCGGGATCATCCTCCCTATCGGGCTCTCGTTCCACACGTTCCAGGCGATGTCGTACACCATCGAGGTGTATCGCGGGCGCCAGGCCGCCGAGCGGCACTTCGGGATCTACTCGCTGTATGTGATGTTCTTTCCGCAGCTCGTTGCCGGCCCCATCGAGCGGCCCCAGAACCTGCTGCACCAGTTCTACGAGCGTCACGAGTTCGACTACGAGCGGGTCACCAACGGTCTGCGCAGGATGGCGATCGGCCTCTTCATGAAAGTCGTGATTGCCGACAGGCTCGCGCGGTACGTGAATGTCGTGTATCCGAATCCCACGAACTTTCAGGGACTGACACTGGTCGTCGCGACGCTTTTCTTCGCGATCCAGATCTACTGCGACTTTGCCGGTTATTCCCTCGTAGCGATCGGATCAGCAGAAGTGATGGGATTCCGCCTGATGCGCAACTTCGACAGGCCGTACCTGTCGAAGTCGATCAGCGAATTCTGGAGCAGGTGGCACATCTCGCTCTCGTCGTGGTTCCGCGACTACGTGTACATCCCGCTCGGCGGCAATCGTGTGGCGAGATCGAGATGGTATTTCAATCTCTTCATCACGTTTCTCCTGAGCGGCCTGTGGCACGGCGCGAACTGGACGTTCGTGATATGGGGCGGGCTCAACGGATTTTATCTCGTTTTCTCGCTGATGACTCGCCAGATACGAGAGCGGTTCACGCATGCAATCGGCCTCGCATCGATGCCGAAGCTTCACACGGTGGTCAGCGTCATCATCACGTTCGGACTCACCTGCTTTGCATGGGTCTTCTTTCGCGCATCGACGCTCGACGAGGCGCTCCACATTTTCAGGGCTGCGCTGGCGGTGCCGACACTGCATCAGATCGTGCCTGATCCGATTCGCGGTGAAGGGATATCCAAGTTCGAGGTGATGTACTGCTTTGTGCTGATCGGTGCCTTGCTCACCATCGAATACGTGACTACAAGGATCGATCTCCTCAAGCAGTTCAGGATGCAGCCGGCATGGGTGAGGTGGCCTGTGTATTACGCCACGTGCATGGCAATCTGGCTGCTCGGAATCAGCACGGAAGCCAAGGCATTCATCTATTTTCAGTTCTAGATGGCGAAGAAGCTTGTAATTCGTGCCGCGCTGCTCGGGCTCGCGATTTTTCTGACGGGATTCGTTCTTTCGGGGTACGACACGCATGCCGACGACAACAGCTACGTCGCCGCGGTGCTCGAGAAAGATCGCCTGATCCGCACGACTCCGTCTCCGAAGATCATCATGGTAGGCGGATCGAACCTCGCGTTTGGAACAGACTCGAAGCTGATCCAGGATTCGCTCGGGATTAACGTGATCAACATGGGGCTGTATGCGAAGATCGGTCTTCGCTACATGCTGGCGCAGGTCACCCCGTACATCCAGCAGGGCGACGTCGTTCTCGTAGTTCCGGAGTATGACCAGTTCTACGGCAAGTACATCGACGGCGACAACACGCTGAACACTGCGATGTTGTACACGCCCACTGACAGGATTCCGGATTTTATCCGCTCGTATTCGATCATCGACGTGATCCTCCGCCCGCGCGCCGAGAACGCGCGGCGGTCATTCATGCGTGCCGCGGCGGGTGCAGTCGGGAAAAAAGAGGAATTCTTTCCGCCTGATACCAATCCCGTATATAACCGGCATTCGTTCAATAAATACGGCGACGCAGTCGCACATCTTGGGCGGAAGGGAATGGATCCCGATTCGATTTTCGTGAAGCCGCTGCCGCCGATGAAGGAGTTCAACAACCATGCGATCGATGTGATGAACGACTTGTCCGATGCGGCGGAGAAGAGAGGCGCGCGCGCTTACTTCATGTTCCCGTCGTACATCGACCGCTCCTACGCCATCAACGTCGCTGCAATCGATTCACTGAAGCGGAAGCTCGAGAGCGGAATGAAGATGCCGATCGTCGGTACGCCGATGGATTTCGTGTTGCCGAAGGCGTGGTTTTTCGACACGCGCTATCACCTGAATGCCGTCGGCCGGCAGCAACGGACGCTGCGATTGATTCAGATACTCCGGTCAGTTGGCACGCGGGATGGCTGGCTTCGGAAGTAGACCGGAGCTTTCGCCGAAAAAATATTGAACTTCACGATGTGCCAGAGAGCGGCAACACCGTCCGTCCACCTGATTTTCTTTCCTTCAGCGTAGGTTCGTCCGCTATAACTGATCGGAACTTCGTAAATCCGCGCGCGTGATTGCGCGAGACGCGCGGTGAGCTCAGGCTCGAATCCAAATCGATCGGAGGTCAGCGGCAGCGACTTCATGAGATCGGTGCGCACCAGCTTGTAGCACGTCTCCATGTCCGACACGTTGAGGTTGGTCAGCATGTTCGACAATGTCGTGAGCCCCCAGTTGCCCAGTGAGTGCCAGTAGTAGAGCACTCGGCTCACGTCACCTTTGAAGCGGCTGCCGAATACGGCGTCAGCGCGACCATCTTCAACGGGTCCGATCAATTTCAGGATGTCCATTGGATCATATTCGAGATCGGCATCCTGAATCACGACGACGTCACCTGTTGCAGCAGCAAGCGCGTCGCGGACTGATGCTCCCTTGCCGCGATTGATGTCGTGAAGGATAAGACCGTCGATGTCACCGCGATTTCTCATCGCGGTGAGAATGTCGCGCGTGCCGTCGCTCGAGCAGTCGTCGACGCAGATGATCTCCATTCTCATCGGAACCTGCCGCACTCGCGCAACTGCGCGCTCGACGGTTGCCCGCTCATTGAAGACGGGCATCAGGACCGAGACCCGTGTATTCGGGAAATTCGCCGGCGGCGCCGTCATGCCCTGGTCGCGATTGCAACGAGGTTCGATCCAATCGGCGGCTCGATCATAGTCTCGACCCGCGAGAGAATAGGAACGACAAGGCGGTCGTACGTCTTTGCTTCATTGACTGCAATGCTGGTTTTTCTCATGACCCGGCCTGCCATGAACCATGCTGCAATTCCCGGAAAATTCATGTAGCTGACGCGGCGCGGCGACCATCCTGCTTTCGATATCACCTCGCGAAGCGAGCGACGAGTATAACGCCGATGATGCTCGAACGCTTTATCGAGCGTGCCGTAGATGGCGGGCAACGCCGGAACAAATAAGAGAAGCGATCCGCCAGGATTTATTGCAGCGTGCGCTTCACGAAGAAATGCTTCATGATCCTCGACGTGCTCCAGGACATTTACCGCGACAATCGCATCGGCTTTGAGATCACGATAGAACTCGCTGAGATAGCCTTTCTTTGTCTCGACTCTTTCATTGTTTTTGAAACGCGATTCGAGATGAGGAAATGTGTTCGATGCCGGTTCTATTGCGATGAGCTTTTCAACGTTCGGACTGCTGAGAAGGAATTCCGAGAAGGTGCCGATTCCGGCTCCCGCTTCGACTACCGTCGGGCCGAGGAAGGGCTCGAATTGGCGGAGGACCCAGCTGTAATAGTTCCTGGCTTCGGCGAGGGAATCGAGCTCGTTTCCGGAGTATTTGAAGTCTGACATCGGATGTTAAGACTATAACGATCGGCCCGACCCAAC
>DASUXX010000002.1:0-7266 GCA_036377755.1 Gemmatimonadaceae bacterium | reverse complement strand
TGCAGTGATCATCGAGATGGTAAGCGTGATGATCACCGAGGATGCGTCGTTCGCGAACCACATGCACGGCTCGCGTTTTTACATCGCTACGTCAATTCTGTTTCCTGTATTTCTCATCGCGTTCGCGCGTGCATCGAGAGTGACGTGGCCCGCGACGAAAGTTGCTGCGATGTACATGCTGATCACGATGCTGGCGATATGGGTGCTTCAGCTTTTCCCGGCGACTCCGAAGCTGGCGCCCATATACAATCAGGTTACGCACATGGTGCCGCCTGCATTCCCTTTGCTGCTTGTGATTCCCGCAGCGGTGATGGATCGCATCCTGATGAAGTCTGAGGGCCGCAGTGAGTGGATCAATGCTCTGGTGCTGGGCGCATCATTCGTTGCAGTAATGCTTGCAGTCCACTGGTTCTGGGCGGAATTCATGCTTTCACCTGCGTCGCGCAATTTCTTCTTCGGCGCTGATCAATGGGATTACACCAGCCGGCTGGGCGCGTGGCGCTATCAGTATTGGAACCTCGATCGCGACGCAGCGGGTAGCTGGAGTCCGGTCAAGTTCGGTGGCCGGATGATCATTGCGCTCGTCATCGCGGTGATTTCGTCCAGGCTCGGTCTCGCGTGGGGCAGATCGATGTCGCGTATCAGGCGATGATCCGCAGATTCCTGCGCACTGCCGCTATTGCGATCGCTTGCGTAATAACGAGCGCTCACGTTGGAAGTCCCGATGCGTGGTTCGAGGGAATGGCTGGCCCATATCACGTAACGGTCGAGGTGCAGACCGCTGGTGTAGTGCCCGGTGTCGCACGAGTGTTTGTTCGTGCAGTTGGCGATCAGCCTCAGACCGTCACGATACAGGCAAACAAATTCGATGCGACCGGCGGCGCGCCTCCGCCAGAGCCGACGACACGAGTGGAAGGGCAGCCGAGGACTTACATGGGCCGCTTGTGGATCATGAGCGGTGGATCCAACAGCGTCACTGTGAACGTTGCGGGTCCAAAGGGAAGTGGAAAGGTCGTCGTTCCTGTTGTCGTCGTTGCATACTCGAGACTGAAGCTCGACAAGCCAATGGGAATCGGCCTCGCCGCGATGGGAATTTTTCTTTTCGCCGGCCTCGTGACGATTGTCGGCGCTGCCGTTCGCGAAGGATCACTCGCGCCAGGCGAGACACCGACTCCGCAGATGAAACGGCGCGCGCGCAACGCAATGGCTCTTACATCGATCATCGTCATAGCAATGCTTGCTGGTGGATGGCGCTGGTGGAATTCCGAAGACCGCGCCTATGAAGGCAACATGTACAAGCCGCTCGCATCGGAGTCGCTGATAAGCGAGATCGGCGGACGCACAGTCGTTCAGCTTTCGATCAGTGATTCAGCATGGGTGCATCGCGGTGACACCTCGTGGCTGTCGCGCCGTGATGTAAGCTCATGGACCCCGCTCGTCGAAGATCACGGCAAGCTCGTGCACATGTTCCTCATTCGCGACGACCTTTCGGCATTCGCGCACCTGCATCCATCCACGCGCGACTCAGTAACCTTTACATCCGGGCTGCCGCCGCTTCCGGCGGGAAGGTATCGCGTGTTTGGCGATATCGTCCACGAGAGTGGATTTACGCACACGCTCACGAGCACTGTCGATGTGACAAGTGCAGGGTTGCCCACCGCCGTGGGAGATCCTGATGATTCGTGGTTCACGCAACCCGTTGGCTCTTCTCGCACTGCAAGTCTCGATTCGACAGGCACGATCGAGTGGAATGCAACGGGAAATCTCACATCCGGTGAGCCTGCATCACTGAAGTTTACAATTCGCAACCCGGATGGAACGCCGGCCAGGCTCGAGCCATACATGGGAATGCCGGCTCACGCGGTCGTTGCAAGGAGAGATGGATCTGTCTTCGTTCATCTCCACCCAATGGGCACCATCTCGATGGCATCACAGATGGCTTTCGAGATGCGGCAGCCTGGCGATACGATTCGCGGACAGCTTGGTGCACGTCTCGCCGAAGCTGAGACGAGCTCCATGCAGCATGCGCCCGTGACGGTTGGGACTGTCTCGTTCCCGTACGCGTTTCCGAAAGCCGGAGATTATCGCGTGTGGGTCCAGGTGAAGCTCGGCGGAAAAATCAGAACCGCCGCGTTCGACGCGAAAGTCGGCGAAGCGAAAAAGACCGACTAGCGTGGCATCTCGGCACTCGCTGAGATTGGTGTCGTGGTCAGTGGGCACGACCTGAACGAATTCGGGGCACTGCCAGGAGGTCTGGGCGGGCCTCCGATCTCGATCCTCGCCAACGCTGCATTGTCGGTGGACAATTCGGGGATCACGCAGAAGTCGTCACGCCGCGCGAGCATGATCGGGTGCAGATACTTCGGTGCAAGATCGGCAATCTGGTCGACTACGACATAACCTGCGCCGATCCTCTTCGCGAGATTGAACAGTGAATCAGGAACTGGAGAGAGCGGATACAGCGCGCTTCTATATCCCGAGTGCAGGTAGAAAATCGTTGGTTTTCGCGACAGCACAACCGAATTAGCAGGCAATCGTCCGCGAATTTTCTCAGCGGTCTCGAAAAAATCCTCGAACGTTGGATCGGTGCAGGGAAAATCCGCTCCGTTTGCGTATTGCGCACGGCAGACAGTGCCGAGCCGGGCAAGGGTCTTCAGTGGTGCATTGACGGTGACGATTCCGGCAAGAAGTATCGCTGCAGCAAAGATCCTCGGATGCGACGCAGCCTTGGCGAGTGAGTTGATCGTGTCGCCAACATAGAGTGCGAACAGCGGTATGACTGGAAAGAGAAAGCGCGGCCCCGACCATGTTACAGGCCACAGGATCACGAGAGTCAGATAGATCGGCAGCCATACTTCAGCGAGGCCAGGCTTTCTCAGTCGCCTCGCCCAGCCGTAAAACATCGCTGCAGCGAACGCAGTCCCGAAAACGACACCGGTTTTTGGCGTGCCGAAGACCAGCCGTGACAGATGAGCCGAGCTGTATTCGACGGCATTCTTCGCGGCGCGCTCGAACATCCCGCCAATTGTCACTGTTCCCAGCGATGGATTGTATGGATCCACCGCGATGAAGGGTGCGAGATATCCGCCGCCCCCGTTCAGGTGACCGCGCAGCCACCATGCAAAGATGAAAGGGGCGGACATTGCTGCGACGATTGCTATCGCGCGAAACTGCTTGCGCATTGCAAGCCAGAGCACTACTGCGAGAAGGAGCGGTGCTCCGGCCGAGCGAGTGAAGTAGGCAGCCAGTGTCGCGGTAGTGGCAATAACAACCGGGACAATCGCAAACGGATCCGCAGAGATTTCCTTTCCGTCCGGTCGTGCGGCTCTTCTCCACGCGAGCAGCGCAAGCATCGAGAAAAGCCAGAACAATGGATCGGACAGTATTTCCTGGCCGAGCACGAAGACTTCTGGAGAAATTGCGAGGAAAAATCCGGCACAGAACGCAACGCCAGCCGTCGTCACGCGTCGCAGCCAGACACAGCTCGCGAACACAGCGCCTGTGGAGATGAGGATCATCATATACTTCATTCCCACCGCGGGGTCGAGCTTGAGGATCAGCCCGAATGCGACGATAACAGGGAAGATCGGCGGAAACTGCGTATGCGGCCTGAGCGCCGGATCCCAGACGTCGGTGTAGTCATGGCGTTCGATGAGTGACCGGGCCAGCGACAGATATGCGGCATCGTCCCCGCCAGTGAACGGCGCCGGGTGATATGCATTGAGGGCGATGATCGCATGCAGCAGCGCCAGCGCTACCGGACCGGCCCACGGACCGTCGAAGGATTTGCGAAGGTCAGGCATCTGGCCTGCCAAGATACCGTGCGCCCGCTTAATTTCCACGGCTGAACCACGCACAAGGAGACCGATGTTGAAGATCAGACTCGTTTCACTCGTTGCCGCTGCGGCGCTCGCGATTACTTCACCTGCGACAATCGCAGTTGCGCAGGCTCCTTCTGCGGCTCGCGCTCAGCAGGCTGCGGCAGGGCCCACGCTTGCGGCGAGCGTTGCCGGCATCAAGCGCGCTGAAGCTGCGAAGGCCTCGCCTTCACCCGCTGCCGAAGCCCGGCTTGGCGCAGGCAAGAATGTCGCGCTGATGGTTGTTGGCGGCGCTGCCCTTATCATCGGTGCAGTCATTGGCGGAACCGCAGGCGTACTGATCGCGGTCGCAGGCGCTGCTATCGGTCTCTACGGCCTTTATAACTTCGTGCAGTAAGTCGCGATTTTTGCAATCGAAAGCCCGGCGCATTCGCGCCGGGCTTTTTCTTTTCTATTGCAACCGTGTCTCAGTTATGCCGATCATTGTGAGATGGCAAAGCCGATATCACCGACGCTTCACGGCGTAATCGATTATCTCACGGTTCCGGTTCTCCTCGCTGCCGGACCGGTGTTTCACTTCGACGGCCGCCCTGCTGAGATCACGTCGACTCTCGCTGGTGTAGTTCTGGTGTATTCTCTCTTCACTGCCTACCGGCTCGGACTCGTGAAGATGATCACGCTGCCGATGCATCGCGCGATCGACATTGTGTTTGGCGTGTCGATGATCCTCGCGCCATTCGTGCTCGGCTTCACTGGCTCAGCGAAATACTTTTTTGTGGCGATGGGAATCTTCGGACTGCTGGTTGTAGTGCTTACAGACTTCAGGCACACGGTTTCCGTGTAATCCGTGCGCCTAAACGTGCAGCGTACCCGACGCTATAAGCACCGACGCACCACCGACACGCACAGCTCTAACCCGGCCGTCAGATAGATCGGCCTCGAGCTCGAGCAGGCTTGGCCTTCCCATTTCAACTCCCTGATGAACGGGAACTTTCAGGGTTCCGTCACGCATCGATGTTCGCGCGCCGAGATATCCGGCGAGTGCAGCAACAGCGCTTCCAGTTGCGGGGTCTTCGGGAATGCCGAAGTCAGGCATGAACATTCGCGCGCGAATGGCGTCGCTCTCCTGCACGAACAGGAAAACCTGCGACGCGGGATCTTCGCCGATAGCCTCGTGCCACGCTGCAGTGTCGATACGGAGTTTTTCAAGAGCGGATCGAGTCTTCAGCGGAACGAACATGAATGGAAGTCCAACCGACCACGACTCGATCGCGCTCGCGTCGCCCAGTATGTCGTTGGCACTGATGCCGAGTGAGTTAGCGATTGCGCCGGCATTGTAACCTGAGCCCGTGCGCTCAGGAATTTTTGCGGCAGTGAGCTGCGCAAATACCGGCTTCCCGTTCGATTGGCGTATCGTGACAGGCACGGGTCCCACGTTCTCTTCGAAGACAATGTGCGTTTCGTCGCCTGTGAGCTCGATCTCTCCGATCGATGCGAGCACAAATGCAGTTCCTACTGTCGGGTGTCCTGCAAATGGAAGCTCGCCACCCGGCGTGAAGATTCTTACGCGCCGCGTGTTGCGCGAGTCGTCTGGAGGAAACACGAAAGTCGATTCCGAGAAATTGAATTCGCGCGCGAGGGCCTGCATCTGCTCAGTCTTGAGACCGCGTGCATCGGGAACCACGGCGAGCTGATTTCCGCCGAACGCCTTGCTGGTAAAAACGTCAGCGATATGGAATGCGCGTGACATCAATGTGCCGGAGCGTCAGGTCTTTCGACCTTTGCACCAATGAACGCATCGGCTTCGATTTCGACGAGCATCGCAGGATCGATCAGAGCACTTACCTCGACGAGCGAAGTGGCCGGACGAATTTTTCCAAACGTCTCTCCGTGCGCGCGTCCAACGTCTTTCCAGTGCGCCATGCGTGTAACGTAGATGCGGGTCCTCACGACATCCTCGAGAGTGGCTCCAACAGCTTCGAGCGCGCGCTGGATGTTCGCAATTGTCTGTACGGTCTGCGCGTATGCATCACTGCCTCCGACAATGGATCCGTCAGCCGCAGTTGCTGTCGTCCCTGACACGTGCACATGTGCCCCGATGCGCACTGCGCGCGAATAGCCGACGACCGGTTCCCACTTCGATCCAGATCCGTAATTGCGGCGGCCGAATGATTCTGCGTCTTCCTGCATCATTTCTTTTTACTCCCCTTGTCGTCGAGCAGTCCGAGTGGTGACTTCTTTGTTGGTCCAACCTGATCGAGCGTACATTGCTCCGGAGCCTTGTCCGGGCGCCAGCGGAGCAGCTTTGTTCCGTGGCGGAATCTTCCGTTAGTGAAATGGTCGTATTCGACTTCCATCACAAGCTTTGGGGCAAGCGGTTCCCATTCAGTCGACCGCTTGGTGCTCCACCTGCTCGGCCCGCCTGGCGCCTGGCCAGTGAATCCTGGCTTCTTGATGAGCTTCTCGAGTTTTGGAGTGAATTCAACGCGCTGCTTTGCGGTGAAGCTCGATGTGAATCCAACGTGATGAAGCAGCCCTTTTTTGTCGTATAGTCCAAGTAACATGGAGCCAATCACGCGGGCTTTCTCTGCATAGCGAAAGCCGCCGACAACACAGTCCGCTGTTCGCTTGTGCTTGACTTTGACCATCGCGCTGCGATCGCCTGACATATAGGGCTTGTCGGTGCGCTTTGCGATCACGCCATCGAGTCCGCTGCCGACCGCCTTGAACCATTTCTGAACCGTCGCGAGATCGCGTGTTGCGGGAGTCAATCGCAGCGCGCTGTTGCCGCGGAGGAATTTCTTCGCGAACCGTTCGAGCTCAGGCCGCCGGTCGTGGAGCGCCTCGTCGACGAGAGGCTTTCCATCTTCGTCTACGAGGAGGTCGAATACAATGAGCTGCGCCGGCGTTTCTGTCGAAAGCTTCTTGATACGCGACGCAGCTGGATGAATCCGCTGGAGCAGATCATCGAACGAGAGCCGGCCATCGACCGGGACGATGATCTCGCCGTCGATTACGAACTTCGACGCGTCGACTTCCAGGACGGCTTCGACGAGCTCGGGGAAATACCGTTCCAGCGGCTGCCCTGATTTCGACTGAAGCTTTACGGTCTTTCCGTCACGGAATGCGAGACACCTGAATCCATCCCACTTTGGCTCGTACTGCCATCCGTCGCCCTCCGGAATGGCTTCGACAGTTTTGGCCTCCATTGGCAGATACGGCGGCTTGATTGGAAGTGACACTATTCAAATCTCCGGCGTTTTTCGATTTCGGATCCGAGGACCTTTATGAGGATTAAGGAGTCGGAGGACTCTATGAGGATTAAGGACCCGTTGACTATAAGGTCTCAGGACACATTTCCGCACATACGAACTACGACTAAATGCGGAATGAGGGCACTCGAGGTATGAGGAACAAGGTTCCGATAAGAGTCATCATCCCTTATCCC
>DASUXX010000001.1:0-2410 GCA_036377755.1 Gemmatimonadaceae bacterium | reverse complement strand
ATCACACTGCTGCCGGGATTGAGCGATCTTCGGGGCAATGCGCGAAACACCGGCGCCGTGACAATTTTCTCCACGGGTCCAACTATCCCGACTGGGAGATTCTCGGGAAAGATTTTCAATTGGGCAGAGGGGCGGGTGGTTGGACGAAACGGGTTCGTCCAGGCGTGGCCTCGTGGTGATACAACCACGATGTACATGGCGCCGGTAGACAGCGCGGGTACTTATGTGCTGCAGAATCTCCCGCCGGGATCGTATGTCATTCGGGGAATCTCCGACGACAATAACAATCGCGGACTCGATCGGCGCGAAGCGTGGGATACTGTGGGCGTCAACCTCACCGACACCGCGCACGTCAATCTTTACGCCTTCATCCACGATTCACTCGGCACACGGATGACCACCGTCGCTGTCCGCGATTCAGTCACTGTCGATGTCGGCTTTGACACACCGATATCTACGGCGCAGCCGATCACACCTCCCGAGGTTCGTGTTGTCGCGCCTGACTCCTCGGTGATCGGAGTGTTGTCCGTATCCCCGCCACCTCCGGATACCACCGCAGCAGCGCGTGCACTTGGGAGACCAATCCCGCCGCGCAGTGTCACGCTCAAGCTCGCGCAGCCACTGAAGCCAAAGACCAACTATCGCGTTCGCATTGCGCGCATTCCAAGTCTGGGAGGAGTGAGCCGGCCTGGCGACATATTGCTCGCGACACCTGAAAAGCTGCCGTCAGCGCCTGCGCCAAAACCGCCGACACCGCAGCCCTCAGCGCCACCGGCTTCCCCGCCACCGCCTCCTGCGCCGGTAAAGAGATGAGCTCGCCGGGCAGCGCAGATTTGCGGCGGTCTATTCCGAGCGTGAGCTCGCTCCTCGAATCCGACGCAGTGCGTGCTCTCCTGCGGAACCATCCGCGTTCCATCGTTGTGCGGGCAATACGGAACGCAGTCGATCGAGCGCGCCAGGAGGATTCCGCAGTTGCCGGTAACGACTGGCAACCACGAATTGTTCAGGAGCTGGAAAAGATCGAACAGCGGTCGCTCATTCCTGTTCTCAACGCGACCGGTGTCGTGCTTCACACAAACCTCGGGCGCGCACCGCTCGCTCCTGCAGCAGTCGACGCGATCCGCGAAGTTGCAGAAGGCTACAGCAATCTCGAGTACAATCTCGAGAAAGGAGCTCGCGGGTCACGGTATGTGCACTGCGTCGAGCTGCTGAAGGAGTTGACCGGCGCCGAGGATGCGATCGTCGTGAACAACTGCGCTGCTGCACTGATCCTCGCACTGAGTGCACTCGCACGCGGGAAGGAAGCGATCATCTCACGGGGCGAGCTCGTCGAGATTGGCGGAAGCTTTCGTGTTCCAGATATCATGGCGCGCAGTGGTGCAAAGCTCGTTGAAGTTGGCACGACCAATCGTACCCATCTCGACGACTATGCTCGCGCCATCGGGCCCGAGACTGGAATTATCGCGAAGGTGCACCAGAGCAACTTTGCGCAGACCGGGTTTGTCGCGAGTGTCGATGTTCATTCACTCCGCGCCATAGCATCGGAGCACGACATACCGATCGTGCATGACCTGGGCAGCGGACTGCTTGTGGACCTTTCTCCGTATGGATTGACTGGCGAGCCCACCGCTCGAGCTGCGCTCGATGCAGGGGCTGCCGTTGTTCTCATGAGCGGCGACAAGCTGCTCGGCGGACCGCAGGCGGGCATCGCCGTCGGGTCAAAAAGTGCAATTGGAAGAATGCGACGCGATCCATTTGCACGAGCGATGAGAGTGGACAAGCTCACAATCGCAGCTCTCGCAGGAACTCTCGAGCTGTACCGGGACGCTGAGGCCGCGATAGCGGAGATCCCCGCGCTTGCGATGATCACTGCGTCAGCAGAAACCATACGGTCACGGTGTGAGGCGGCGGCGAACGACTTGAATGTAAATGCAATCGCTGCTGATGTCAGGGAGAGCGAAGCGAGTGTCGGTGCCGGCGCGTTTCCCACACAGGTCCTCCCATCTTTTGCGATTGCTTTACGTGGCGACGCCGTTGAAATCGAAGCGAAACTTCGGAATAATCCAGTACCCGTGATCGGCCGTATCTCGGACGATGCTCTCCTGCTCGACCTTCGCAGCGTTCCTCCTGCACACGACTCGATTCTCATCGACAGCGTCAAGGCTGCACTGAGTTGAACCAGCTTCCTTCAGCCGTCTTTCTCGATCGCGATGGGACAGTGATCGAGGATGTGCATTACCTCTCGAAGCCGGAGCAGCTCAAGCTCATCCCGGGAGCCGCAGAAGCGATTGCGCGAATCAACGCTCAGCTGATTCCGGTTATCATCGTAACGAATCAATCCGGAATTGCCCGCGGAATTTTCACAGTCGAAGACCACGAGCGTGTCACTGCACGGCTGGATGAGCTCCTT